>JADLDX010000442.1 GCA_020846515.1 Pirellulaceae bacterium | reverse complement strand
GGGCGTGGCAGGGCTCAAGGCGTACCTGAGCATGGGACGCGCCGAAGATCCATCCTTCACGATTAAGACGGCCATTGTTTCAGCCAACTGGCCAGGCGCGTCCGCCGAGCAGATGCAGCGACAGGTTGCCGAACGGGTCGAGGACAAACTACGTCAAACTCCGCATCTGGATTTTGTGAGAACCTATTGCCTACCTGAACGCATGTTGATCCTGGTTCAGTTAAAGGACACGGTCGACCGACATGCGGTGGCTGATATTTGGTACCAGGCCCGTAAGAAACTCAACGACATTCGAGCGACATTGCCTCAGGGCGTGTTAGGGCCAGAAGTGAATGACGAGTACGGAGATGTTTACTCTTCGCTTTATGCTTTAACGGGAAAAGATTTTTCACCGGCCGAGCTCAAACGCGTCGCCGAGCGAATGCGCAAACGACTTTTGCGCGTGGCTGATGTCGAGAAGGTCGACTTTATTGGCGACTTGCCACAAAAGGTCTATGTCGAGATCTCGCATGCAAAACTTGCCTCGTTGGGAGTCAGCCCACAAACGATCTTCGATAGTGTGGCACGTCAAAACTCGCTCAACCCGGCGGGCAAGATTGAAACCGGTAGTGATCGCATCTACATTCGCGTCGGAGGTGAATTTGATGTTGCCAATGCCATTGCCGATGTACCAATCGCTGCGGCTGGACGTTTATTGCGGCTAGGAGATATTGCCGAGATTCGACGCGGCTACCGAGACCCGGCTGAATTCACTGTGCGCTATAACGGCCAACCCGCTTTGGGGCTGGGTGTCGTCATGCGCAAGGGCGGTAACGTCCTGGCTATGGGCGACGCCCTGCAAAACGAGATGAAGTTGATCGCTGACGAGATTCCGCTGGGTGTGGAAGTGGGCACGATCGCCTATCAACCGGCCGTTGTGGCCGAGTCAGTTGGCGAATTCACCAGTTCATTCGTCGAAGCGCTGATCATCGTGTTGGTGGTCAGTTTTTTAAGTCTAGGTGTGCGAACCGGCATCGTGGTAGCGCTGAGCGTACCATCGGTATTGGCGTTATCGCTCATCGTCATGCATGCCATGGGAATGGACTTGGATCGCATCAGCCTAGGCGCCCTGATCCTGGCCTTGGGGTTGCTGGTTGATGATGCCATCATCGCGGTTGAGATGATGGCTGTAAAACTGGAGCAGGGCTTTAGTCGCCATCAGGCCGCCACGTTTGCTTGGACATCAACCGCTTTTCCGATGCTCTCGGGCACATTGATCACAGCGGCCGGCTTTTTACCGGTCGGCTTTGCTAACTCCGCTGCTGGCGAATATGCAGGTGGCATCTTCTGGGTAGTCGGTATTGCTCTGATCTGCTCTTGGCTGGTAGCGGTCATGTTCACGCCGTACTTGGGCGTCAAACTGCTGCCAGAAAAATTGGCCGGTCATGCGCAGCACGAAGCATACAATTCTCGGTTCTACAGACTACTGCGGTCCATCATCACGACGTGTGTCCGACATCCTTTGAAAGTTGTCGGTACCACCGTCGTTGCCTTTTGCGCCTCCATGTTTGGCTTCACCCAGCTGCAGCAACAATTCTTTCCCCAATCATCGCGTCCGGAATTGTCGGTTGACATAAAGTTAGCCGATGGGTCTTCGTTCGAAGCCACCGCCGATATCGTTGGCCGTATCGAAGCATTGTTGCAGCCGGAACGCCAGTTGGCAGCCAGTGCCCAGCCAGCTGGCCATCGAAGTTGGAAATTGCCCGAGTGGCTCAGCCATAGCCATGACGCATCTGGTCAACCGGATGTCTTGTACTTTACTTCGTACACAGGAGCTGGCGCAGCTAGATTCTTTTTGGCGCTGAACCCCGATCTGCCCAATCCGAGTTTTGCCAAGATTGTCATTCAGACCTCGGGAGTGCAAGCCCGTGAGCGACTACGGAAAAAACTAATCGACCGCTTCGCCAACGATCCGCAGTTCGCGGCACCACGCATACGCGTTCTGCGTCTGGATTTCGGACCACCGGTTGGCTATCCCGTTCAGTTTCGAGTGATGGGGCCCGATCCTGATCAGGTTCAAGAGATTGCCGGACAAGTGCGTGAAATAGTGCGCCAGGAACCAACAGCGGTCGACGTTAATCTGGAATGGACCGAGCCCTCGAAGGTCGTGCGCATGGAGGTCGATCAAGACCGAGCGCGGTCCATGGGACTCAATTCCCAAGAGATCTCTTCCGCGCTGCAAACACTGCTGTCCGGTGTCCCCATCGCGCAGTTTCGCGAAGGTACCGAGACAGTGGAAGTGGTCGTGCGGGCCATCGAAGCCGAACGGCTGAGCCTTGAGCATTTGCCAGACCTGTCGCTGTTTACGAGCAGTGGCCGCGCTGTGCCCTTGGGGCAAGTTGCCAAACTGTCGGCTGAACTGGAAGCACCAATCGTATGGCGACGCAATCAAGAGTCCATGTTGACCGTACAAGCCGACATACAAGATGGCATGCAAGCCCCTGATGTCACCAATCGCATCTTCCCAAGATTGAAGGAACTGATCGCCTCCTTGCCGCCGGGCTATCGCATCGAACGCGGTGGTGCCACCGAAGAGAGTGAAAAGGCCAACAAGGCTTTGTTTGCGATGTTTCCCGTAATGATCTTGGTCATGCTAACGCTGCTGATGCTGCAAGTACAGAGCTTTAAGAAAGCCGCTTTGGTCTTTGGCATCGCTCCGCTGGGTTTGATCGGAGCGGTAACGTTCTTGTATCTGTTTCAGGCGCCCTTCGGATTCGTGGCACTACTGGGCGTTATCGCGCTGGCCGGTATGGATATGCGCAACTCTATTATTTTGATTGACCAGATCGATCAAGATCAAGCCAATGGGTTGAGTGAATGGGAAGCAGTGATCGAATCAGCCGTGCGCCGCGCGCGACCTGTGGTCCTCACCGCAGCGACCGCTATCCTGGCCATGATTCCCTTAACACGTAGCGTATTCTGGGGGCCAATGGCCATCGCCATCATGGGCGGATTGTCGGTCGCCACTTTCCTGACACTGATCAATCTGCCAGCCCTCTACATCTTGATCTTTCGAGTCAAACGCCCAGAAGTCCCCAAAGAGATGCCACCTAAGGCCGCGCGACCGTCGACCATCCAAGCCATTCGATCAACAGCTGTCGAACACGAAAAAGTCGACGTCGCAGACGGTGAACTCGCCGTCACCGGGGCTCAACGAGAGTGAAACCTGCGGTAACTGCCTGTGGGAGGGTTAGTTCTGCTGCTGCGCAGCAGGGAACTAACCCTCCTGCTGCGTAGCAGCGGGAGGGTCGACTGGCGTCAGCTCAGTCGGGGAGGGGGCCTCTATCGACTAACCCAAGCTCGAATCTCGCAGCAGGGAACTAACCCTCTTGCTGCGTAGCAGCGGGAGGGTCGACTGGCGTCAGCTCAGTCGGGGAGGGGGCCTCCATCGACTAACCCAAGCT
>JADLDX010000441.1 GCA_020846515.1 Pirellulaceae bacterium | reverse complement strand
GTAAAGTGAGAAGTCCCACCAGGCACTGGATACGTTCCAAGATACGTGAAGGAAAAATGCCATCAGCGAGATGCTATACGGCAGCAAGTACCACCAAAAAACATTTCGCAGTAACCAGATTTGATGCTCTACCTGTGACAATGCTTCTTTCGCATAAAATGCAAGTGGTTCACCTGGCCCACTTGGTCGCTGTGGGTGAAGTTTGCGATCCACCAGAATGAACCCAGCACCCCAAATCAGAGCCGGCACAGTTAGCCACCATGTCCAGGGCATATCCGTCGTTAGCCCCATAGAGAACCAGTAGATCAATAGCAAAAGTGAGACACCCACCTCGCGGCAATCACGCCAGTTGATCGTCGATTGAAAGCCTTGGTGAGATGCCTGCACCGCTTTAGAGAGCAAGTCAATATCAATCTTGACCTCGGGCTGAGCTGCCTTGGATCTCCAAGCTTGTTGATATTTGTCAAGTTCCATCGGATGCTCCGTTCATGAGTATGCTCAGAGCCTTTTTCACACGATTCAATTTCACTCCGACATGACTTTCCGAGATTCCCAACACCTCAGCCATTTCTCGGTAACTCAGTTCATCCAGATACAACAGCACCAGCGCCGCGTCTGCTTTCGGCAACTGGTGTATGGCCTTGTAGAGCTGTTCAACGGTCTCTCGCCGCTGAACTTGCTCGGGACTTTCTGAAGCTTCCGAGGCCAACTCTTGCAATTCAAGAAACGGTTGTTGCCGTGTTCGTCGCGGCCGATCTTTGCGTTGCCAGTTCATAGCAGTGTGCAAAGCGACCCGATAAAACCACGTCGCCGCACTCGCTTTGCCTTCGAACTTCGCAAGCGAGCTCCACGCCTGGAGCAAGATCTCCTGCGCAAGATCCTGACATTCGTCGCTGGTCAGCGTGTACGCACGCGCCACCTTGATGACGGAAGAGCTATGCTCCTCCAGCCATTTTGTGAATATCGATTTGTGATCTTCGTCAAGCACAAATGGCCTTCGCAAGGTGACGCAAAATGTCGTTCCAGTAGTATTGGTACCAACTACGAGCTGTTTCTTACAGAAAAATCAAACAGCTAAAGAAAATCGCCAAGAAAGCGCTGTTCTACTGTTTCGAAGGATATCCGTAGGTTGCGCCTTGGCCTGCTCTCGAGCGTCAGCACCCTGGAAAACCCTTTTTCTGGATGGGCATTCTGCGCCCTGATCATCATCCTACCCTGCGAGCCTATGGCGACGAGTGGCGTTCAATTGCGAGTCGATCGGAAGCGAGCTTGGACTGTAAACCGATCCAAGGCAAAATATAGGAACTCTGGGATATGGGACTGTATATTCGACACATCGTATTTTCAATCGTGGCAAATCATTGGTACACGGTTAACCATTCAGGGAAGATAAGCTCATGAACTCGCGACCAATTTTCATTGCAAGCCACCATCGCGTGGTCGTCTTAACAGGGGCCGGTATCAGTGCGGAAAGTGGTATCCGCACGTTTCGAGACGCCGGTGGATTATGGGAGAATCATCGAATCGAAGAGGTCGCTTCGCCCGAAGGTTGGGCTGCGGATCCAGGGAATGTCTGGAGATTTTATTCCGCGCGTCGAGCACAGGCACGAGAGTGCGTCCCCAACGCTGCTCATCGTGCGCTTGCCGATTTGGAGTCAAAACTCGGTGAACGCCTCGAACTGATTACTCAAAATGTAGATGACTTGCATGAACGCGGTGGATCGAACCGTGTTTTACATATGCACGGCCAGCTTGAACTGAGCCGCTGCGAAGATACTGCCTGCCGTACTCAGCCATTTCTTGACTCACGATTGTACTTTTCCACCGAACACATCGCTCGCTGTACGTGTGGAGCTAGGATTCGACCGCATATCGTGTGGTTTGGAGAGGAGCCGTTTGAAATGCGACGAATAAAAGCTGCGGTTTTGCGTTGCGATCTGTTTGTCGTGGTTGGTACTTCCGGCGCTGTCTACCCAGCAGCAGGTCTTGTCAACTTGATCACATCCCGCCGTCACGACGGCTCAACCGCCAAAGCGATATACGTCGGTCCAGAGCCGCCTTTAAACGCCTCCAGTTTTCAAGAGATACGGCTAGGAACCGCCTGTGAAATTGTTCCCACTCTTTTTGACTGTCGTCGATCGCTCCGCGATCGAAACGGGCCTTACGAATCGTTCACGGAGTGAACGACGACTAACCAGAACGGCTCGTCCTTTGGTTGCATCGTCGACCCCTCTAAGGCCTGGACTCAAGCGTCGCGCTCAATCAAAATGCTATCCTCGATTGTCCCTGCCTCACCAAGCTGGACTGCACACACTAGCAAAGTAACTCGCCATGGCCGAAGTAACTCGATTGTTGGCAGAGATTGAAGCAGGTGATCTTCAGTCGGCAGAAAAACTTCTGCCGCTGGTTTATGAAGAATTGCGCAAGTTAGCCGCTGCTCGCTTAGCAAAGGAAAAGTCGGGGCAGACACTTCAAGCCACCGCGCTCGTCCACGAGGCTTACCTAAGATTGGTCGGAGATGTTAATGCTCAGGCCTGGCAAGGTCGCGGCCACTTCTTTGCTGCCGCCGCCGAAGCGATGCGGAGAATTCTGGTTGAAGCCGCTCGCCGCAAGGCTCGCGACAAACATGGCGGTGGGTGGCAACGCACCGAATTGGTCGCGGACAATCTGTTGGCAGGGGAGATCGACAACCCTTTCCTTATACTCGCGATCGACGAATTGCTGGAACGACTCGCTGCCAAATCGCAGCGCAAAGCGGAATTGGTCAAGCTCCGCTTTTTTGCTGGATTTACACTAGCCGAAGCTGCTGAAATCCTAGGAATCGCGGAGAAAACCGCTGAGGCCGATTGGACCTATGCCCGCGCTTGGCTGCGCCGCGAATGGCTGCGGCAAGAAAAATCCGCCACCGAACCAGAAAATTTGTAAATTCATCCAGGGGTTATCCTCTATCTCGTCGCATTGACTCAT
>JADLDX010000440.1 GCA_020846515.1 Pirellulaceae bacterium | reverse complement strand
TCGGACCGCGATCTTTTGGTGGCTGTGGATTGGACCAGCCTGCAAGTCCAAGTCGATGGACGATTGGACTTGAGCGAGTTAACAGCCGAGCTTGCCCAGGCCGCGTTGTCGGATTTGCAATTGTGGTTGCAACCAGCAGGTGTGCTGCGAGCTCCGTCGGGCACGGCTGAAGACAAGCAGGCGCGCCTCGATTTGAACGATAATGACGATCGGGATAGTGCCGTAGACCCTAGCAGGACTCATGCTCGCATACGACCGAAACAGCGCCGCCCTAGTCGGCATCCGGCCACCGTGAAGATCCTGGTCGGCGTCAGCATCGCGGTCGTGGTCGGTACGCTGGGCGCGATATGCTTTGCTCCGCCCAAACGCAGCCAGTCCGCCCCTCACGCGGTAGTTGACGTAAATCCAAAACATGCGACCGACCAACGAAAGAACGCTCCAGAAGAGGTCGTCCGTTATCCCGAACTCGATCTATCATCTTCAGTCCCATCAGTTCCACCAGTTCCGTCTTCGGTGCCATTGTTGGAGGCCTTGACTGACCTCGAGCCGTCACCGTCGTCGCTGAGCACTCTCTCACCGAGTTTATCGCCTGGTTTGTCGCCGCGCTTATCGGTGACTGAAGCGTCTGATGCGCAGACGCCTGATGGAAAAACGCCTGATGCACTTGGCACCAATTCAGCCATTGGTGTCGACGGGACGAGTTCTGCAAAGGCGGCGGACGTGACGAGCACTGATTCGTCTCGGGGTTCCAGCGCGCGTGCTGCAGTGACATCTCGGATGGTCGAAGGGCAAGCCGGGGTTACCGATGTGATGCTGCAGGTCACGCAGTCGCTTGAGCAAGCGCAGCGAGCGGCAGAGCAGCCAACGCTCCCATCGACCGAGACAGTTTCCACGGCAGAGTCAACTCAGGCACCAGCACCCACAAAACCCACATGGGTGTTGGCTCGCGACAACCTGTATTCGCGTTATTTTCCACCGAAGGACCAGCAACCCAAGGCGCGCGCTTACACCTGGTCACTCTGCATTCAGGAGCTCGAGGGCATGGTCATCGAACCTGCGGCCGCTCAGCAACTGGAGACTCGTTCGATGGTGCAATGGCGCATTTTTGACGCGGCAGACAAATCGCCCCGAGCCTGTCTGATCGTGCAGGCTATGCAGCGCGGTGGTCGAGACGCTGCTGTAGACGTCTTGTTGTGTGGTGGTGCTGAGGACTTGCCCGAACTGCGCGTGCCACTGGGACGCAAGTGGCTGGATCCGTTAAAGCTCCAGATGCAGAGTGTGACGCTCCAATCGCGAATGGTGATCGATCAATTGTCCAATTCCGATCTGCCTCAAGAACTGAGGAGCCAAGCGGCACAGTATCGCAAATTGCTGGGTGCACAAATAAAATTGTCTCAGCGCTTGGTGACCGTCATGGCCGACCTTGATCGCCTGGCCGGATTAGTCGACGGGCAGATCATGTGCGAAGCCGAAATCGTGGGCGACTCGGCTGCTGAGCCTGGCCAGGTAAGCGAACCTGACCAGTCAACCGACCCAGGCAAAAGCTAAACAGCCCAGCCCGCCTAGCCCTGCCAACACCGACCATAAAAATCTGTCCATTGGCAGGTCCAGTTCGTTGGCAGCGTTGTTCAAGTTGGTCAAAGCAGATGCGCCGCGTTGGCTCAGCCCATGCGTTTGGACATCGAGATAAAGCCCATGCGCAGTTGGTGCAACCAATCGGCCAATAGATCGTACTCTTCGGTCGTTAGATTGCCTTTGGTCTTTTCTTCCAATAGGCCGAGCAAATCAATGTAGTGCTTGGCGTAGTCCAAACGAGGTGGCGGAGCGCCGTGTTCGTTACCCAATTGGCCCATGGCTGCCAGCGCTTGAGTGCCGAGCATGGAAACCAGAAATGGAAATGAGGCTGGCGGCGGTGGCGGCAGATCGTCTTCATCGGACCTGCTCTCGGTCGATTCGCTTGACGCCGGAGTATGGGCAGTAGCATCGTTGTCGGTTTGACTTAACTCACTATCGCCAGTATCGCTTTCACTAGAAGCCATTTCACCGGAGCCTGGCGATTGCTTGAGGAGTGTTTCCCGTTCGCGCTGGACTTGCGTTTTCCAATCTTCGTCGATGATCAGTTTGGGTTTTTCTTCTTCGGACTGGGACATGAACGCACTCTCCTTTGAGGCAACAAATTTTAATAGCTATTTCTTGGTTGGCCAGCGCCACTTTGAATCAGCCGCTGGGCGTTAGCCGCGGTTTTTTTCAGCGAAAACCGTGGCTAACGCCAGTACGGCTCATTTTTAAGTGAATTCGATTCAAAGTGGCGATTTTCAATTAGACAAGGGGCGGTTTATCCGGAGCACCTATAGCCTATGTGCACGTGAACTTAATCTATTTTATCCTTCTCGACAAAAGTGAAAACAGCCGCAGCCGTAGCGCTGGGCCAAGGCCACTTCACGCGTAGGGTTCTCGAGCAAGCCGCAGCTGGAATCGTCTGGCACAAGCGACCAACTGCGCAGCCGAAGTTCCGGCAATTCGGCTTGTATCATGAGTGGATCGTAGATGCGATGCGCGTTGTACTGGATGCGTGGTTTACCGACCGGTACGACGACCAACAATGATCCGCCGGGTGCCACCACTCTCTGCAACTCATGCAATGCTCGACGATCACCCTCGGCATCCAGCGGATCGCCATAGCGTCCCAGACCAATATGTTCGATCGTATGCATGCATGAAATCGACATCACCGATTGGTCGGCAAAAGGTAACGCACACAAATCGGCCGAGCCCCACTTAAGATTGCTCAGCACAATACCGGCGGGACGATAGTCATAAAACTCAAGCGGTACAAAGGCTGAACAAAGTGTGGCGAAGTAAGCCAGCGAACTAATGTCGACATGCTTAGCCGGTTTGGTTTCGGCCAATACGCGGGACGCCCAAGCGGTGTGATAGATGTAGTGAGCATCAAAG
>JADLDX010000439.1 GCA_020846515.1 Pirellulaceae bacterium | reverse complement strand
TACACGGTGAAAGAATGTATGGGCTGGTGCAACTATCCGCTGGAAATGGTTGTAGCCGAAGATAGGGACAGGTTCGCATGCTTGTTGCAAGCGGCCACATGTGGGACATCTGGTAACGATGTCGAATTTCGAGTCACCCGTAAAGACGGATCGCTCAAGTGGTTTGCGGTCTCATGGCAGCCGCTGAAGCACTCAGACGACCAAACGATGGGTGTGCGGATGAGCAAGCGTGATATCAGCGACCGTAAAACGATCGAGGAAGAGCTAAAGCGGCACACGCAGCATCTGGAGGAATTGGCTTCTGAGCGAGCGCGACGAATCGTTGAACTGGATCAGCGGCGTTTGCAAATGCAGAAGCTAGCTGCGCTGGGGCAGATGGCAGCATCAGTAGCTCACGAGATCAACAATCCACTGGCCGGAATCAAGAACGCGATGCGACTGATTCGTGGCCGCGAACAATTAAAACCCGACAACAAGCAATTGTTCGACCTGGTCGACAAGGAAGTTACTCGCATTGCAGGGCTGCTCAGCCAAATGTACCAACTATGCCGGCCCTCGATCTCGGCACCTGACGCTGGTTGCGTAGTGGCTTTGCTTGACGAAGTTGTCAAAATGGTACTGGCGCAATTTGAGTTCAAACGCATCCGGATTAGACGAGTGAATTGGCCTGTTAAGCTAATTGGTTTAGTGCGCGAGTCGGAAGTCAAGCAAATTATTCATAACCTCTTGGTCAATGCGTGCGAAGCATCGCCAGTTGACGGCGAGGTGAATATCGTCCTGTCTACTAACCAGCAGACGCTAGTGCTGCAAGTCGTCGATCATGGAGCAGGCATTCCAGACCATATCTTGTCGCGGATCTTTGAACCATTTGTTACTTCAAAACATGATTCGGGCAGAGTAGGACTTGGCCTCGGACTTTCGATTTCCAATAGTCTGGCGCAAGCCTTGGATGGTACGATCGAGGTTCAGTCCGCCATGGGCCAGGGTTCACAGTTCACGTTGAGCATACCATTCACCGCGGTCGAACGACTTGGGTAGCTGAAAAAGGAGATAACCATAGCACGTGTTTTGATTGCTGACGACGAGCCTCTGTTTGCCATGACGACGGCGCAATTTCTCCAAGAGCGAGGATACAACGTAATCTATCGCGAGGATGGGGAACGCGTAAGTGATGATGTGGCCCAAGGCGATGTGGATGTGGTGATTGCGGACCTCGACATGCCAGGTAATCGTAACCTGGAATTGCTCAACCGCTGCCGAATCGAACATCCGCATGTGCCATTCATTATTGTCACGGGAAGACCATCCCTTCCGAGTGCCATTGAGGGTATTCGTCTGGGCATTCATGACTACCTCCTCAAGCCGTTGGACCTGGATGATCTATTGCACAGTATCTGTCGTGCCTTGCCATCCAATCGAATGCCAGAACAAAATGATGCTGCGTTTTCTGAAATACTGGGTACCAGCGCCGCGGTCACTCAGTTAAAGCTCGTCGCCCAACGCATTGCTCAGAGCCAGGCGACAGTGCTCATCCGGGGTGAAAGTGGTACCGGCAAAGAGTTGTTGGCCCGCGCCATTCACGGCCGAAGTCGCCGAAGGGATGGACCTTTTGTCACCGTCGATTGTACGTCTATCCCCGAATCTCTCATGGAATCAGTTTTGTTTGGCCATACCAAAGGAGCATTCACGGGCGCTGACCGAGATCGAACTGGCCTGATTATGTTGGCCAACCAGGGGACTCTCTTCCTGGATGAAATTGGCGAACTGCCGCTGTTTCTGCAATCCAAGTTATTGCGCGTGTTACAGTTTGGAAGTTTTGTGCCGGTGGGGGCTGAGATGGAATCCAAGGTCGATATTCGGATCTTGGCTGCCACGCATCGAGATCTGCTCAAAGAAGTACAAAGTGGTACCTTCCGCATGGATCTCTTTTATCGCCTGTCTGTGCTTGAGATTGTGTCGCCACCCTTGCGCGACCGAACCGAGGATATTCCACAGTTGGCCAAACAGTTCTTAGCTACAATCGCCAGACGCGACAATGCACCTTTGTGCGCGTTAACTGCCGAAGCAGAAGTTGAGTTAGCAAATTACGCTTGGCCGGGCAACATCCGAGAACTGCAAAATGCCATGGAACGCTGCGCTTGCCTGGCCGGAACGAACTGGATTACAGCCGAGGACATTAAGGCTAACATCCATCGCTCGGCAGGCGTAGCTTCACAATGCAGTGCGGCAACACGCTCCTTGCAGGACTTTCGCGATTTTAGGGAACGTGAGTACTTGGAAGAGTTGCTTCAACGCCACGGGGGCAATATAGCGCAAGCGGCCAAGGAAGCGAACTTGAGCCGCCAAGGACTGCACAAAGCCTTAAATCGCTTGGGGGTGTCTGCCAGCACGTTTCGTTAAAGATTCAGTTCGTCGATTCGCAAATACCAACATGGACTGGTTCTTTGTTTGTCCCTCTTTTTTCTGTCTCCCTCCAGCCTGACCGGGCTAAGCAGCTCACTCGCAACATTCTAAATCTCCCCATGTAGCCAAAGTCAAGGATGGTTGATTTGCCCATGGGGATGAACTAGGCTGACCCAGGCAACAGAAATGCACCTGGAATCGCCCCACAAAAGGTTGCGCCATGTTCTCTTCCTTTTCGATGGGCTGGTTGTCCCCCCTGCGACCAGCCTCCTCAACTCGTCCGGACTCAGCCCAGCTTGTTCGCCTGCCTCAGCCCGCGGCGCGTCAGCGCGCTCGCCAACGGTTTCGACATCAGTTGCTTGAGCAACTCGAGCCGCGTCTGGTCATGGATTCCCAATGGCAGAATCCGGCCCGACCACTGGATGTGAACAACAACGGCATCATTGCACCGCTGGACGCACTGCTCATCATCGACAAACTCAATCGCGATGGCACCGGCATCTTGCCACCACGCACTAATCCACTGGACTTCTTCTACGATACCAGTGGCGACTCCGTGTTCTCTCCTCGCGATGCACTGCTGGTCATCAATCACTTGAATGAAGTTGGCAGCAGTGGTGATCCTCGCCTGCCAGGTGAATCGGAAACGGCACCGGCTGGTTTCATTAGTCTGCCCCTGACGCAGTTGGCCGGCACCGCCGGGCAGATCGTGCGTCTGACGGCCGACATGACCATAGGTCGTATCGAGTTCAACGAGATGGGCCTGTTCGTCGTTGACGATGCGGCTGGCAACATTCGCGGTGTGCCACCCTCCTCTAGCGACTACCCACGCCTGGCCTTTGAAGTCGCCCAGCGCCGCGTCCTCTTTTCTCGACGCGATGTATTGAGACTCAACACCACCGTCGATCTGCCGGCCGGCCAGCACTTGCGAGTATATGTGTTACAGGCAGCCACAAGTGATGGAGATGTCCAAAAGCACTTGCGCGTTCGCGATCGACCCAATGGCGTCGTTCGCGTTGGTTGGGAAGAGCATGCGTCGGTCGATGGTTGGGTGACGATTGGCGATCGCGGATTTGATGACGTGTTTGTCGATATGCAATTCGGCGCACCGAGCGCCGTGAATTCGCCGCCCGTGCTGCCTAGTTTGCCCGATCGAACGCTACCTGAGTTGACGACGGTTACCTTCGATGTGACCGCCTTTGATGCTGAACTACCAGCAGATCAGATTCGCTACACGCTAGATGTTGGACCAACTGGTGCCGTACTCAATAGCACCAACGGCATTTTCACATGGACACCCACTGAGTCGCAGGGACCGGGCATCTTTCCGGTCGTCATCCGCGCGACAGATAGTTCGGGAGCCTTTGATACCGAGACCATAACGATCAGCGTGTTGGAAGTGAATCTTCCACCCTCTCTGGCACCGCTGGCCGATGTCACTCTGCGGCCCGGTGATCTCTGGCAAGCCACAGCCGCGCCCAGCGATGCAGACTTGCCCGCCAATCGCCTGTCCTTTGAATTGGGCGCTGGCGCACCAGCCGGCTTGACAATTGACAGTAGTACCGGAGTCTTGCGGTTTACTGCGCCCCTCACCGATCGCAATGCAACTTATCCTATCACCGTTACTGTCCGCGACAATGGCCAGCCGAACTTAAGTGCCAGTCGAAGCTTCACGATTCGCGTGATCGCCCAACGCACTGCACCAGTCATTGATGCCATCCCCAATCAAACCATCCCTGAGATGATCGAGAAAGTTATCTCCGTCACAGCCCGCGACCTCGACTTGCCGGACGATTCACTTCTGTATGTTTTAGTATCGGGGCCCAATGGTT
>JADLDX010000438.1 GCA_020846515.1 Pirellulaceae bacterium | reverse complement strand
CCGGCTCCTCCCATCACCACACTCCAAGCGGTTCCCCAATGGTCACGCCCGTAGGTCTTGTTGATCGCCGGCGTCCGACCGAATTCGCTCATCACACAAATAAGTGTTTCTTCTAGCAAGCCACGCTCAGCTAAATCGTCAACGAGCATGGCAAACGGTTGATCGAACTCGCCCAGTTGTTCGATATGGAAATCGAAATTCTCGTGATGCGTATCGTAGTCCGCATGATTGACTTGAACGTATGGCACGCCATGCTCGATCAATCTGCGGGCCAGCAGACAGTGTTTCCCAAACTCACTCTTGCCGTAACGCTCGCGATCCTTGTCCGATTCGCGACCAATATCAAACACTTGGCGCTGCTCGAGCAAATCGCGAGCTTGGTCGTAAGAAAAATGATAGGCGTCGGTTTCTGCAGTGCGACGGCGACCGTTGAATCGAGAATTCATCTTGGTGCGAAGGGCATTGCGTTGCGCATCCGCTTCGGGCGTTAACGCTTCGGGGCGCTGCGTGAATGGAGGTGGATTGCCATCGTACATGGCCACGCTCGCGAACTTAGGGCCCAAGTAGGCGGCTTTATGAAACTCTGATTCCACGTTGCGGCCACCCGGCGAACTGCGCACCAGAATATGGGCTGGCAGCGGGAAATCATCTGGCAAGAGTGACTTGGCAACCACCGCGCCCAAATGAGGATAGTCGGTGCCCGGCATTTGTTTGCGACCGGTCGTCATTTCAACTACGCCGCGACCGTGATCACTATTCTTGGTATCGAGGCTGCGAATGATCGACAGCCGATGCATTTGCTTGGCCGTGTACGGCAGAAGTTCTGAAATATGAATGCCAGGGACGGAAGTGGGGATAGCGCGAAAGGGGCCGCCGGTGTCGGTATTCGGCTTAGGGTCCCAGGATTCTAGTTGGCTGACACCGCCATGCAAAAAGACGTTTAATATGCGTTTGTGGCTGGCCTTCAGTTGCTGACCAAAGGCATGTTGTCCCGTGAACACACCGCCCAAGCTCATCGCTGCACATCCGGCGCCACTCCAAAGAGTGTTCACAAACCTCCGCCGATTAACCAGGTGTTCCAATGAGCCACATGCATAATGTCGTTTCATGGTCGTCCACAATTGAAGTTGGGGAGAGAAGGCGGGCTGCTTCCATGGAAACAGTATGGCGTGAGTATAGCCGTCCGCTGGTGCGTTGCCAACCATTTGAGTGGGTTGGTATCCGGTCGGCCTAAGGCAGCTTGATGCGATGCAGCCCTACTGGTTTCGCTAACCTCGCCAAGTTGAATCTGTTTTTTCTATACTTCGACCAGAGAGTGCTGGCGACTGCAGGCATTTCGGTCCGTCGACGCGGCTGAAATCCCAGGCCTAGTTGGACAGCGCGACTTTTCAAACTGGGTAGCCACGGTCGCCAGACGGTGGACTCCTCTGGTAGCGAAATCCACCGCTTGGCAGCGGTGGCTACCTAAAATCGCCAACTAGGTTTGGTCGGAGTCAGATTCATAAACTGCGTCGATTTGTTGACGGACGGCCATGACCAGTTGCTGAGTGGAGAACGGTTTCTTGAGCAACGACTCGCTAGTGCTCAGCGCGGATGCGTAGATACTGGCGTCGGTGTGATAGCCGCTGATGTAGATCACGCGCAAATCAGGGCAGTTCACGCGCATGGTTTCAGCCAGTTGACGCCCGCCGATTTCAGGCATCACGACGTCGGTCACCAACAGATGAATTGGTTCATGAAAGCACTTAATCAACTGGAGCGCTTCTTGGCCATTGGGAGCCTCGAGTACACGATAGCCGTAGAGTTCTAGCATGCGTCGAGCCATGGTGCGAACACCCTGTTCATCTTCGACCAGCAAGATAGTTTCTGTACCCTGAGGCACACTTGGGGCTGTAACAAAAGTCGGCTGTGCAGGTGCAGCGGCAACATGCGGAAACAGGAGGGTAAATGTTGTGCCTTCGTCCGGCTGGCTGGTGACACGGATGATGCCGTTATGCTGCTGCATAATGCCATGCACGACGGACAGTCCAAGGCCAGACCCTTTGCCAACCGCTTTGGTTGTAAAGAATGGCTCGAAGATGCGTGGTAGATGTTCTTTCGAAATTCCCAGGCCTGAATCTGTGATCTGCAACTGCGCGTAGGGCGCGGAGGCTGGCTCGCTTTGGTCACTCTTGGAATTACCATGCGACACCAGGTTGGTCGTGATCGTCAAGCGACCACCGTGTGGCATCGCATCCCGGGCATTGACGGCCAGATTCATTAGAACCTGTTCCAGTTGGTTAGTGTCCGCCTTGATTGCCACCACATTTGGATCGAGGCAGACAGTTAATGTGATCTGTTCGCCTATCAGGCGGCGCAGCAGTTTTTCTGATCGCGCAATAGCGTCGTTAAGGCTCACTACCCGAGATTTAAATCGAGATTGGCGACTGAACGTCAGCAGTTGTTCGGTCAGCTGACCTGCACGACGACCAGCCTCGCGTATTTCCTGCACGGACTCTTTCCAATTAGGAGTCATGTTCTCCAGCAGCAATTCACAATATCCATTGATGACCGTCAGTAGATTATTGAAATCATGCGCGATGCCGCCAGCTAGTTGGCCGATGGCTTCCATTTTCTGTGATTGCCTCAACTGCTCTTCCAAGTGCTTCTGCTCGGATACATCGCGGAAACTCCAAACTCGACCAACTGGTAAACCGTCGATGCATTGTGGCTGGGAATAGCGTTCGACGACTCGACCATCTTTGAATTCCAATACATCAAAACTGGAGGCATGGGGAGTTGTATAAATTTCTCCCACCCGCTGTCGGAATGCGTCAGGATCTTTCAGCTTACTGAGCATGGCCGTCATCGCTTGATGTTCGTTAGCAGCGGCGACCAGATCGACCTTTCGGCCTTGCGTGGCCAGATTCGGCGGCAATCCCCATACTTGGACAAATTGTTGATTGAAGTCAACGATCCGGCCCTCCATGTCAACGACCAGAATGCCATCGGCCGTTGAGTCCAAGGTGGCTTGTAGTTGGGACAAAGATTGTTGTACGACCAACTCCGCATCTTTGCGTTCCGTGATGTCGATCGACATGGCCAAGGAATAGAGTTCGCCGCCAATACGAATGATTTCCACCGACATTAACAGCGTGCGATAGCTACTGGATTTCGTCTGGAAGACGATTTCCATGTCGCGCGCGGATTCTGCGTTGGACAAGCGTTCCAGCATCGCTACGCGGTCTTGGGGATTTGCCCAGATATTGATCTCGCCAGTTGTTTTGCCGATGACTTCATCGCGCTGAAACTCAAACAGGCGTAGAAAGGCATGGTTGGCATCGATGATTTTCCCTTCGGGATACGAAGCCACGATGATTGAGAAAGGGCTGGCATAGAACAACTTGGAGAAGCGTTCTTCTGAACGACGCAAGGCGCGCTCCGCTTGCCTTCGATTGGTCACATCGTGCAACAAAGCGACTACGCGTGGAATGTCGTCGTCGATCTCCAATCGCGATGTGGAAATGGCGACAAATCGCCGCGTTCCGTCCTTGCGACAGATTTCCCACTCTTCCGCCCGCAGATCGTCGCCCAGTCGCATGCGCGCCATGCGCTTTTGTGCTGCCGCACGAGTCTCTTCGTCCGGGTACAGAGTTTGATACCAACCGAGGTCATTGATTTCCTCCAACGTGTATCCGGTCAGTTCCGTCATCTGTTCATTCCAGACCGAGAACTTGATAAACGGAAACTCTGGAACGGCGCAACATACACAAATTCCTTCCGCAGCCGTACGAATAACTGTTTCGCGAAAGTCATTAAGCTTACGAAACCGCGATTCGCTCTCACGCAATGCTTCGCCGGCACGTTTCAAATCTTCGACGTCGGTACAGGTACCATACCAGGTTGAGATATTACCCGTTGCGTCGCGCACTGGCACCTGGCGAGTGATATGCCAGCGGTAAAGGCCATCCACACGTAGAATGCGAAACTCAATGTCTCGCGGAATCCCATCGCTCAGCGTCTGCGTCCACAACTCAATCGTATTGGGTAAGTCCTCCGGATGAATAGCTCTATCCCAAGACCAGCCTGTCAGTTGATCCGTACCAATACCCGTATATTCGGTCGCCTTAGCATTGAGATACGTCAACCCTCCGTCGGGTGCGGCAATCCAAACGATCTGCGGTATCGCATCGGCAAGTTCGCGAAGTCGCTCCTCTGTTTGCTTTCCCATGGGAATATCTCGATAGTTGGCCCGAACTACGAAGATGTTGTCAGGCGTATGCGGGACGCATTCTAGTAGGCCCTCGCAAAGAACGCACTATCGCCCAGATGGGGCAAAAGGGGTCAGGTCTATTTTCCTATGCCCTTTTTTGATCAATGTAGATTGTAGATTCTTGATCAACGCAGATTTTAGAACTGTTGTCCTCAACTGTTAATTGCGTGTCCGTGAGTATCCATTGCGCAGGTCAAGGAGTGGCCGGCATTGTACCGAGAGCATGCGCTCGCATCGAATGGCATTTACGCCAACGGGGTTGCATTCCATTCAAGTGCATCGCGTAGGACGGGTCTCCAGGCCCGTCCGGCGGCACCCAATCATTCGGCGCCCGATGTTTTGATTG
>JADLDX010000437.1 GCA_020846515.1 Pirellulaceae bacterium | reverse complement strand
TATGTGCACTAATCAACCCCATACCCACCAAACCCGACCATCCCTGATCGGGAATGAAGCCATCGCTATGCAGACTTTTCCACACTTCTTTCGCATTCGTCAAAAGTTTGATCGCCCGAAACTGGACGATCTACAGTCCGCAGTCCAATTGGGCCTTACTCAAGCTGGCCTGCCAGAACGTATAAAACCGGGCCAAAGCGTGGCCATCACCTCGGGCAGTCGCGGTGTCGCCAATATCGCCACTATCACCCGCCATTGCGTCGACTTCTGCAAGAGCCTCAATGCCCAACCCTACATTGTTCCAGCCATGGGCAGTCACGGCGGAGCGACCGATGAGGGACAAGCCGCCGTGCTGGCGCGGTACGGGATCACGCCGGAAACCATGGGTTGTCCCGTTCGCAGTAGCATGCAAGTGGTCGAAGTCTGCCAGGCGCGCGAAGGTTTTCCGGTCTACTTCGATCAGCATGCCAGCCAGGCGGATCATGTGCTGGTCGTCAATCGCGTAAAATCTCACACGCGTTTTTGCGGGCCAGTCGAAAGTGGCCTGATGAAGATGATGTTGATTGGACTGGGCAAGCAACGTGGCGCGGAAGTTTATCACCGCGCTATTATGAACTACTCATTCGACCAAATCGTGCGTTCCGTCGCGCGCGAAACCATCGCACGCTGCCGAATCGTGGGTGGGTTAGCCATTCTGGAAAACGGTTATGAAGAGACCGCTCAACTGGTCGGCGTCCAACCTAATGAGATCGAACAGGTCGAGCCCGTGTTGTTAAAACGCGTGCAGAGCTGGGCACCGCGTTTGCCGGCTGACAAACTGGAACTATTGATCGTTGATCAAATCGGCAAGGAGATCAGTGGCGCCGGCATGGATACCAACGTGATCGGTCGCAAGTTCAATGACCGCTGCGCCACGGGCGACGAACGCCCAGGTATCCATACGATCTACGTTCGAGGCTTGACGCCCACGACCCACGGTAACGCCACGGGCATCGGCATCGCCGAGATGTGCCACCAGCGCGTGATCGAGGAGATGGACGTGCCCGCCACGCGCATGAATTGCATGACCGGTGGTCATATCACGGCGGCCATGTTGCCTATGGATTTCCCAAGTGACCAGCGGGCCTTGACGGTGGCCATGGGACAAGCCGGGTTGTTGACTCCCGAGCAAGTGCCAGCCATGTGGATCAAAAATACTTTACATATCGAGGAAATTGAGTGCAGCCAAAGTCTGCTGCCTTCACTTTCTAAACTGGAGCATGTCGAGATTCTCAGCCAGCCGCGTCCGCTGGATTTTGATGACCAAGGCAACCTCGTATCACGCTGGTAGAGACTCTTCCGTAGCCACCGTCGCCAGACGGTGGACTTCACCGGTGAAATCCACCGCTTGGCAGCGGTGACTACCAATCGCCTCCCACACGCGACTGAGACACTGTCTCACGAGCCATCATTGCCACAACCTGTTACCAGCAAACACCTTGTGGCACAAAAATTCCATCTGGCCGGTCGATTCTCAGGAAAATCCCAATATTTACCGCACCATACATTGCGAATAACCCCACCGCCTGCTAATCTTTTGAGACTGAATCTCAACAGCACTATTGAACAACGCATTGGCGAGTCTACAGGATGTCAACGGACAACCCGAGTAACCCAGAGGGGAGTGAATCGGTTGGTCGACCAGCGCCCTTGGCCGCCGAAACGCGTCCGCAGGGTGCGTCTCGACCGGCGTCGTTGTCGGTGCCTTACTTCAAATTTGAAGAGTTGTTCGGCGATGCTCAACGTGTATCGATTCAGTTAGGTGATCAGGTCTACGAACTGCGGCGCACCCGTGCCGGCAAGCTGGTGTTGAACAAATAGGCTATTCGTTCGGAACAAGCGGGAGTGCTGTTTCGGCGTCGGTGACCAGTTCGCATCCGGTTGCCCCAGCTTCAAAGTGGCACCCATTTAGACACGCCCAATAGACGCATCAAAAAGAAACTTTTGTAAGACTTGGAGCATGGATTCCACAATGTCCCACCTGAGATTGGCGCACTTAAGAGCGTATGAGAATCGACAACCAATCCGTGGCTTTACTTTGGTTGAACTATTGGTCGTGATCGCCATCATTGGCGTGTTGGTGAGTCTCCTGCTGCCGGCCGTGCAGGCGGCTCGCGAAGCGGCGCGTCGCATGAGTTGCTCGAACAACGTCAAGCAAATGGGGCTAGCGCTGCACAACTACCATGACACGTTTCGACGCTTGCCCCCAGCCTCGATTCATTCACGCACTCAAACCAGCGACAGTTGGTCCGTACAAGCTAGACTGCTTCCCCAGCTCGAACAAGCCAACCTGCAACGCCTGATCAATTGGGATCTGACGTATGCTCAACAGGGATCTGTGGCGCGCACGCGTGTGCCTACCTATTTGTGTCCCAGCGATTCGAACGATCGAGGTCGCCCGGACCCCTTACCCTCAGATCCCAACTTCGGACACTATCCACTGTGTTACGGTGTCAACATGGGCGAATGGTTCATCTTTGATCCGCGCACCGGCAATGGTGGCACTGGGCTGGTGTATCCCAACAGCCGTTTGGACTTAGCCGGTGTCATCGATGGTACGAGCAATACCCTGGCATTCGCCGAAGTCAAAGCCTTTACGCCGTATATACGCGACGTCGGTTCGCCATCTACCTTGGGAATGGCTTCGCCCGCTACGTCCATGGCAGTGGCTGCGCTTGGCGGAAGTTTCAAGGCCGACTCGGGACATACCGAATGGGTAGACGGTCGCATACATCAAACCGGGTTGACCACAACTTTCACGCCCAACACGCTTACACCCTACACCAGTTCCGGTCGCGTCTATGACGTCGACTTCAATTCTGCGCGAGAAGGGAAATCGATTACGCTGCCAACGTATGCGTCAGTCACATCGCGCAGTTACCATACAGGTGGCGTGCAAATCGGGCGCGTTGATGGTTCAGTGCAGTTCATTAGTCAATCGGTTGACCTGCTGACTTGGCGTGCCTTGGGCACTCGCGGCGCAGGCGAAGTCATCCAAGCGTTAGATTGACCTAGTTAGCACGTCGACAGGTCCATTCCGGGACGACGTCCATTTGAATTTAGAGCAGTGAAGCAGAGAGCAGTTGAGGACAACAGCTCTACACTCTTCTCTATACTGGGGGACAACTGCTTTGCCGTTAGACTTGCTCGACTAGATCGCGATCACGCATACCCAATAGATAGAGGACTGCGTCGAGCCCCATGGTAGAGACGCGGTGTTCGGCAGACTGCCGCACGACCGGTTTGGCGTGAAAGGCTATGCCCAAACCGGCTCGCGCCAGCATCGGCAGATCATTCGCACCATCGCCAATGGCAATCAATTGCTTGCGATCCACGCCTTCATCGCTGGCCAGTTGCTCCAGCAGTGTCGCTTTGCGTTCCGCGTTAACGATGGTACCCAGCACGCGGCCGGTTAAGTGGCCATCGACAATTTCCAATTCGTTGGCATAAACATGGTCGATCGCCAAACGCTGCTGCAAGTACTTGGCGAAATAGGTGAAGCCACCCGAGATGATGGCCGTCCGATAACCGAACCGTCGTAGAGTAGCCAAGAGCAGTTCTGCTCCTTCAGTCAACTCCAGCCTTTCGGCAATCTTCGGTAACACATCGGCAGATAATCCGGCCAACGAATGCACGCGGCGGCGCAGTGACTCATCAAAGTCCAACTCACCACGCATGGCTGCCTCGGTGATGACACTGACTTCTTCACCCACACCGGCTTCTTTAGCCAACTCGTTGATGACTTCGCCTTGCAACAAAGTCGAATCCATATCGAGGGCGACCACGCGCCGTATCCGTCGATAGGCATCATCTCGTTGCCAAGCCAGGTCCAGATCCAGTTGGCTGGAAAGTTCCAGGAGACTAGCCTTCAATTGCTTGGAGTCACGCGGCTCTCCACGCAAAGAAAACTCAATGCAAGCCCGAGTTAACTTTACGTGACCCTCGCGTGGCGGACGCCCCGACAGACGAGTAATGATGTCGATGTTCAATCCTTGATCGGCCAGCATGCGGGTGACCGCGTGGAACTGCTCTGCTGTGACGGCTCTGGACAACAACGTGAGTATGAACCTGGATTTACCTTGACGCGTGACCCATTGGTCGTAGTCCTCGGGACTGACCAGTTTGTGCTTGCACTTCAGTTCCAACTGATGGCCGAGGCTTTCCAACTGCGCGATGACCTGCCGACCGTCATGTTGATGGGGAATCTGTATTAGCAACCCAAGCAGCAACGATTTATGGTTGACGGTCTGATTGACATCGATAATCAGGCAGCCAAACGATGCCAGCAGCTCAGTTAGTGAAGCCGTGAGCCCTGGGCGGTCTTCACCGGTAAAGTGCAAGAGCGCCAGCGTGTCGGAACCTGGGGGTAATGGTGCATTCATGGGGGTCTATGGTAACGAACAACCTGCGTTTCTCCGAGCCCACCTGCAAATGGAACGTTTGTGGTGGAATTGGGCTGGCAGGAGTATGATAAGTGCCAACCAACTCGACCTCACAAGATGCAAGGACCAGAAATGAAACCGCTGATGTTCGCTTGTCTGTTTTTATGCAGTATGCCTGCCTTGGCGATACCGGCAGACGACCCCGCACGCAAACCCAATATTCTGATTATTGTTGGGGACGACATGGGCTATGCCGACGTGGGCTTTCATGGCGCCAAAGACATTCCGACACCGCATCTTGACGCGTTGGCCAGCGCAGGCGTCCGGCTGACCAACGGATATGTCACGGGGCCCTATTGCTCGCCAACTCGAGCTGGTTTGTTGACTGGTCGCTATCAGAACCGTTTTGGCCATGAATTCAATCCCAGCGGCGGCGCTCAAGGGTTGCCCGTGACAGAAAAGACGCTGGCCGATCGGCTCAAGGACGCAGGCTATGCAACTGGCCTGGTCGGTAAGTGGCATTTGGGCAATCAGCCGCAGATGCATCCACAGAAACGTGGCTTCGATGAGTTCTTCGGTTTCCTCGGCGGCGCGCATAGTTATACGCAGAGTTCTGGAATACTAAGAGGCACCGAGGCGGTCGATGAACTCGACTACACGACCGATGCATTTGGTCGAGAAGCCAGTGCGTTTATCGAACGACATCGCGCCCATCCATGGTTTCTCTATCTATCGTTTAATGCTGTTCATACACCCATGCAGGCGACCGATGATCGACTGGCCAAGTTCAGCCAGGTAGCCGATCAGCAGCGGCGAACTTACAACGCGATGATGCTGGCGATGGATGAAGCCATTGGAAAAGTGGTCGCGAAAGTGGCCGAGACGGGACAAACCGAAAATACATTGATCGCCTTTATCAGCGACAACGGCGGTCCGACGATGGTCGGCGTGACGGTCAACGGTTCGCGCAATGAGCCGCTGCGCGGGAGCAAGCGAACGACGTTGGAAGGCGGTATTCGCGTGCCCTTTATTGTCTCATGGCCAGGGCATATCAAGCCAGGTGTGTTCGAAAAGCCTGCTATTCAGTTGGATCTAAATGCTACCGCGCTGGTTGCCGCCGGCTTGGAGATCAACCCAGAGTGGAAACTGGATGGAGTCGACTTGATGCCATTCTTGACTGGTCGACGAGACGATACTCCGCATGAATCGCTCTACTGGCGTTTTGGTCAGCAGATGGCAGTGCGCAGCGGCGATTGGAAATTGGTGCGCTACGACAGCAACGCCGACACTCAAACGGGCCGTGCTCAATCGGTGACTACTACCAAGCTCTACCATCTCGCGCAAGATATTCACGAAGATCACGATCTGGCAGCGACCCAGCCCGAAAAAGTCGCAGAGCTTCAAGCCAAATGGGACACCTGGAACAAAGGCAATGTCATGCCCTTGTGGGGAGGCAATAGCGGCGCGGGCAAAGCTACGAACAACCGCCCGGCCAACAAAAACGGCAAACAGAAAAAGGCGAGCCAATAAATGCGCAACTTCTTGTTCTGCACTTTGGTTCTGGCCCTGCATTGCCTCAGTGTTGGGACGGTCAGTGCCAAGCCACCTAATGTGGTCGTGTTTCTGGTAGACGATCTTGGCCAGCGCGACGTGGGATGTTATGGCAGCACGTTCTATGAGACGCCTAACATTGATCGGTTAGCACTGGAAGGTGCTCGGTTCACCGATGCCTACGCAGCCTGTCCAGTCTGTTCTCCGACGCGGGCTTCGCTGATGACCGGCATGTGGCCTCAGCGATTGGGGATCACCGATTTTATTGGTGCCCCGCTGCTGCCGGAGAACTGGAAACGCAATACCAAGCTGCTGCCGGCCGCTTATAAAGATCGACTGGTTCTTGATTCTCCTACGCTTGGAAAGCTGATGAAGTCCGCCGGCTATGCCACTATGTTTGCGGGCAAGTGGCATCTTGGTCCCGAGGGTTGGTGGCCGGAGAACCAAGGGTTCGATGTTAACCACGGCGGTATTGAGCGAGGCGGTCCCTATGGCGGCAACAAATACTTTTCGCCTTATGGTAATCCGCGATTAACCGATGGCCCTGATGGCGAGCATTTGCCGGATCGGTTGGCCAGCGAAACGGCCAAGTTCATCGAGGCACATAAGGATGAGCCTTTCTTCACCTACCTCTCGTTTTACTCCGTTCACACACCCTTGATGGCCCGCCAGGACTTGCCACAAAAATACGAGCAGAAACGTCAACGGCTTGGATTGCAAGAGAAGTGGGGACGCGAATATCAGCGCGACGTGCGTTTGGTCCAAGAGCATGCGGTCTATGCCGCCATGGTGGAAGCCATGGACCAGGCCGTTGGCAAGGTGCTAGACAAACTGGACGAACTAAAGTTGAGCGAAGATACGTTGGTGATTTTCACCAGCGACAATGGTGGCTTGTCCACTAGCGAAGGATGGCCCACCTCTAACTTGCCGTTGCGTGGTGGTAAAGGCTGGATGTACGAAGGTGGGATCCGCGAACCCTGGGTGGTTCGCTGGCCCAAGCGCGTTAAAGCCAACAGCGTGGTATCCACGCCGGTCATCAGTCCAGATCTCTATGCGACCTTGATGGAGATCACGCAGGCACCACGCAAGCCTGAGCAACCAATGGACGGTCAAAGCTTGCTGCCAATCCTGGGCGGCGGCCAACTGCCGAAACGATCTTTGTATTGGCACTATCCACATTATGGCAATCAAGGCGGTGCACCTGGGGCTGCGATCCGCAGCGGGGACTACAAACTGATCGAATGGTTCGAAGACGGACAGGTCGAGTTGTTTGACGTGGTGAAAGATATCGGTGAAACAGTGGATCTATCCCAGTCCCATCCGGACATCGTCAAGCAACTGCGCGATGATCTGCACGCCTGGCAAAAGCAGGTAGGAGCCCAATTGCCCATCGCGAACGCCAAGTTCGATCCCCAAAAGCCCAATGGACGCGCTGCGAACCGGAGGTAAGACACTGGAGACGGTTAGGTTCCACCGTCTGGCGACAGTGGCTACGGGTTAACAGAAAGGCTCAATATGCTCAAGGCAATTCGATGGTTGGCGTTGGCGGTGCTGCTGGTTCTATCGAGCGGCCGGACGATGGCGGGTGAGCCTCTGGTGGTGGCGCATCGCGGGCTGTTGCAACATGCGCCCGAGAATACGCTGGCCAATTTTCGAGCCTGCTTGGAATTGCGACTTGGTTTTGAGTTTGATGTCGCGCGAACGAAAGATGGTCAACTGGTCTGCATTCACGATGACACGGTCGACCGAACAACCGATGGAAAGGGCCTGGTGAGCCAACTGACATTGGCCGAAATTCAACGGCTC
>JADLDX010000436.1 GCA_020846515.1 Pirellulaceae bacterium | reverse complement strand
CTCGACTAACCAAAGCATGAAGTATTTCGCTGCGAACTCGTTTGTGCGGCGCACGCACCCTCCCCGAAAAAACAGGCTGCAGTAACGCCTGTTTTTTCGACCCTCCCAAAGGGAGGGTTAGTTCTGCTGCTGCGCAGCAGGGAACTAACCCTCCTGCTGCGTAGCAGCGGGAGGGTCGACCCGCGGCAGCGTGGGCGGGGAGGGCCGGCCTCGACTAACCAAAGCATGAAGTATTTCGCTGCGAACTCGTTTGTGCGGCGCACGCACCCTCCCCGAAAAAACAGGCTGCAGTAACGCCTGTTTTTTCGACCCTCCCAAAGGGCCCAAAGGGAGGGTTAGTTCTGCTGCTGCGCAGCAGCAGCCATTTGTACGCTACGCTGCTTGAGCAGCGCTGAGGCGGCGTTGTATCGCGAGGCGACTCCAGGTTGCGGTATCAACCCACCCACGATAATCAACACAAACAACGTCAAGACGGCAATCTGCTCGGGCAGTCGGCCACGTAACGACACGGTGGCTTGATGACGCGTACCAGTAAAGACTCGGAAGTAGACAAACAGCACCGCAATCCCATTCAAGGCGGCTGCCAACACCACGATCACGCCATACAGAGATGAACGATCAATGGCAGCTTCGATAAGCAGTTCGGTGGCAATAAACCCACTGGTGCCAGGGAAGCCAACGCTAGCCAGTCCGGTCAAAAGAAAACAAGCTGCCAGCTGGGGTACCTGGTCACCTAAACCGCGATATTCCGTCAGCAACAAGCGACCGGTGCGGGCTTCCACACTACGCAGTGTCAAGCCAAACCCGGTCAGTGAAATGCTGACCGAAACCCAAACCAGCAACGCTGCCGCCAAGCCCAATTCAGTGGCTGTCTCCAGCCCCACCAGGACCAACGACGAGTGGCTGAGAAAGATAAAGCAGAAGAAGCGACGGGCCTCGCGCTGCACCAACGACATGCCAGCCGCATACAACGCGGTAGCCAGCGAGAGTATTGAGATCGTGTGCAACGCAGCATCTGGCACGATCGGCAGGACCAATCGCATGGCCGCATACGCCCCGACCATCGGAGTTACGAATAACAACGAATTACCAAAGGTTGCATGCTCGAACAAATCCGTCATCCAGCAATGCAAGGGCGCCACACCACTGCGAATCAATACGGCCGCCACCAAGCAAACCATACCTAAGGTCCGCCAAGGACCATGGTCATAACTAACGATCAGCGACCAGCCGAAAATAAGCAACACAATAAACAGGCCCATATGGATCTCGTAGACACGCGTCGGCTTTGAACGCCATCGCAGTTCTAACCAAGGTGGCAACGTTCCAATGGTCAGGAAAGCAATAATGCCCCAGGGTGCGATGCAACTGAACGTCGCCAGCATGGTTGCCTGGCCCAACAGTGCCCACGCAAACGAAAAACGCCGCGCCTTGCCACGAGTAGTAGCCAATTGAGTCAAGAAGAAAAGTAACGCTACCAACGGTAGTAGTGGCGAACTGAATTCGTCAATGACAAAGAACTCTTTACCGGTCAGCGAGGCGAACATGTCCCAGTGATCATGCGCGACAAACACATGCAAGAATCCGAAATCTATCCAAGCACCCAGCGTGCAAATCAGCGAGAGAAACGAGATCGCCAAACTGATTTGGCGAACACGATCCGCTTCGGGCACGCGCGAGACCCAAAGCGCACCCACTAGCGGCAACAGAATGGCCAATTCCAGCCAGGGTAAATGTAGTTCAATCATACTAGGTCCTCGGCTGGTTCTACGTGGGGCACGATGGTTTCGGATTCACGCGATTGCTTGCCCGACAACCAATCGGTCCAGGCTCGCTCCCAGCGATCGAATTGTCCAAAACAACGCCGAAAAGGATGCACGATCATCGAATCCAACAACGCATCCAGGTAACCACGTTCCATGAAAAAGCGATACGCTTTCAGTTGGCCGGCGGAACTCCAGCCTTGGAAAACTCGCGGTGGTGCCAGATCTAAACGACTGCCAATAGCATTCTCCAACGCCCGATAGTCCCGCAGTAGCGTCGGCGCGCGAAGCAACTGCAGGGAACGCATGCACGCGTGCCCCACAATGTGGATCAACGCCAGATAGTGAAAGCCTAAACCGATTTCAGCCACGATGATGCCAACTTGCGTCAGCGATGCCATGGCCAAGGCACTTTTGACATCCGTTTGCACACTGGATGTCCATGACGCATAGAGCGCGGTAGTTAAACCCAGCGCGACAACCATCGCGCTCAAGATAAACGAAGCTTCCAGCAATGGGCTGACGCGCAGGAGCAAGAACGCACCCAAATGCACGGACAACGCGCCGTAGAATACAGCACTGCTAGGCGTCGGCCCTTCCATGGCCCGCGGCAGCCAGCCAGAAAAGGGCACCAACGCCGACTTGCCGGCCGCCGCCAGCAAGAGCAACGAACCGACAAACAGCGCTTCATTGCTGGTTAATTCAACATGTCCCGTTGGCCAATGGTCTTGGCCCATCAATTTGGCAAAGTCGCCTTCGCCAGTTAAATGATGCAACGCAACAGCGGCCACCAAAAACGCTGCATCGGCTATGCGATACACCGCCCAGATTCGCAAGCCATTGCGAACTGGCGCAGGTCGATCATGAAAGTAAGCGACCAACAATGCCGATGACAACCCTACCAACTCCCAACCGACAAACAGCGTTTCGATTGTGCCAGCCAGGCTGGCAAATACCATCCCCAACAGGAACATGGCAAACAGAATAAAGAACCGGCGATAGCCCTGATCGCGATGCAAATACACGTTGGCAAAGGCACCAATCGTCCCGCACAACACATACGACAGTAGTGACATCGGTACGCTTAAACGATCAAACTCGAACTTGAGATGGAAGTGAAAATGCTCAGGCGTAATCGACGCCAGTTGCCCCGCTTCAATTTCGATATCGCGCGTTCCCGTAGCCAGCATGGTGCCTAAAATGCCCAAGTTGGCGATCAGTCCCAATGACACCAGCAACTTAGTTAAGTGGGCTACACTCTGCTCGTTCAGCTTGACCGCAAACAACGCAGGCAACCCCAACAATAACAACAGCAGTAATGGCGCAAAGATTACTACCAGCCCGAGAAAGTTCTGCAACGATGCGGTGTCCATGTGCTGATTCTAGTTGAAGGCTAATTGAGAACTGGATTTGGGGCTGATTAAAGGCTGTTTGTGTGTTGGTTGAAATCTGCTGGAATACGGAGTGGAAACGCTGTTGAGGTAGGCGGCCGTAATCATCGTGGGTGTTCAGCCGGTGATGCGTGCAAAGCCTAAGTGATCGCGCCAGCCGCGATACCAGTCGATTGACGAAGCCACCTGCGGCAGCTGCGTACTCTGCGGTCGATAGGCTTCGAACTGACCATGGCGGTAGATGTGCATTTCCTGAGAATGCGGGTCAAGTGTGGCAACTTGAACCCATTCATTGCGGATTAACGTACCGATGTTTGGATTGCGTTGCATAATCGAGAGGATGGCTTCAGGCTGCGTTTCGATAACAAACAGCAAACGCAACGGCTCGTGAATCTCGGTCATTTGAGCGCTCAAGCCTGGACGCAGGTCGCTGGCTGCCCCTTCCATCACACCCAACAGCGATGTGATGTTGTGTGGCAGCTTGGATCCGCAACCGTAGCCGACCGGATCTACACACGAAAAGTAATACTCCAAACTGATGCCCGCGCAGACGGGAATGACAGCTTGCAAGATGCGATTGAGGATCGTCCAGTTGGCGTCATCGATGGTGGGATCATAGGACGTCAAGAAACAACGACGATCCAGATATAACCCGCGCGGGCGCGACCGTCGACCGACCATACACATCGCGTTGGTTGCATGATTGTATTCGGGACGTGCCTGTGCGAGATCCTCGGCCCGCGCTTCGACGTGTTTCAACGCTTCGCGGGGCGTGAGTGAAAGTGGGGCTGATTCAAAACGCCGCACACGCTCATGGGCATTGCGCTGCCGCGCCTCGTCGATCAGTTCGCGCAAGGCTGAAAACGTAATCGCCTGCGCAGGTGTTAATCGGTCCAGGTCCAAATAGGTAATATTGTCATCGCAAGTATTATGATAAGCCCCCAGAAACACGGTCGCGTCCGGAATGGTTAAGCCACGTTCTTTCAATCGTGACCGCACTCGTGGATCGTTGGCCATTTGAGCCAGGGCTCGCGCGTTGGGACCACCTCGACCACCACCACACGCACCACAGTTGTATGCCGATTCGTGTGGGTTGTTTAGACTTGACGAGCCATGTCCGATCACCAGAACCAAGGGGGAGAACTTGAGCAAGCCGGTATCGGTCAGCAGACGCTCGACGATGGCCACCATTTCATCCAGCGAGAACCCGAGTTGTTCGAACTCCTGTCCAGGTTCTGGGGTTTGACGTTCCAGATGTAGCTGAGTCACAGCTGGCGGTTGTACGAAACGTCCGAAGTGGGTGCGAATGCGGGCTGTTAACCAAGGAAACAGGACGCGCGCGACCATGGGAATGGAAGCGATCGATCCCAGCACCGCGGTCACCACACCACCGACCAGGCCGCGACTGCCGACGTGAACTGAATGCGAAGCCCGCCCGATAACTCGCCGCGTGCCGGCTCGTCGACGTTCTGCATCCAGAAACGTCAACGAAGTCGTTTCGGCCACGTAGTGCTTGGGTTTAATGACTACCGGACAAAGCGGAATATAGTGAGCATCGGCAACTCCTCGGAAGTACATGGCCACCGAGTAAAAGCCAGCAGCACCGAAGGTCTCGATCTTCGGTTCGATCTCTTCCAGATGACGACGAAACGACTCTTCTCGATCATCCAAGCAACACATGACCTGGTACTTGGGCTCGACCACCGCGCTGGTGCCTTCGGTTGCCCTGGCGATCAGCGCATCCAGCGCGCTGGTCGCATATCGATGTTCGAACGCCAATTGAAAGACTCGTCGACGTTCAAGAGCCGAAAACGCTTCTACCTCGGCGGTCAAATGTTGCCATTGTTGATTCTCTAGCTCGGCCAGCATGGCTGGTTCCCAGTTCATCAACTGCGCGACCTGAAAGAGCGTGAAGGCGCGCTGCACCCCCCAGTCGCCGGCTGTACTGGGCTGCCAACGTCTCAATTGTTTGACATATTCGAAGACACTATCTCGGTTGCCAGTGACCGCGTGGGCCACTTCGGCTAACGCGGCGCGATCGATCAGCAGGCGCACGGCCAGAAACTGTTCCAACGAACCGGGAGGAGCCGGGCGGATCGACCAGGCTGCATTCGTTTCCATCTGCCACATCATGCCGCCCCATCCAGGCAGTGCCAGCAGCGTGCGTTCAATGAACGCATCCACTTCATTGGCTGATATACCGGCATCTTCCAACGACCGCTGAATCGAGGCTCGAGGAGACAGTCCCAAGCTCGCCTCTTGCGCTACGATACTCTCCAGTCGCTGTAACCAGCCAGTGGCCAGGGTTGACGGCACACTGAACAACTTGAGAAACGAGCAATAAAAACCGGCATCGCGATCCGGAAGCGGCCAACTGGCAAACCCTTGATCCAGAAAAGCAGAGGCGTAGCGAACCAGCAAATCATGCGTCAGCAGATCGGGATCGCCAATGCCCGCTTGCACGGCGATGTCGCGTGGGCGCTGGTACTGGACAAATTGCGGTTTGGGTTTGCCTGCGACACGCGCGCCTCGTTGACATAAACGCCACATAAAATGCAGCGTAAAACTCTGCCAATCCTGCTGTGACCAGCTTTCAATGCGTGCGACACCAAAGTCTTTCAATAAACTTGAAAGCACCTGGCCCGTACGTTCATCCTCCAGGGCAGTAGGATTCCGATAGTCGCGCATGACCATGCGTTGAGTGGCTTCGACCATACCAGCCGCGTTGGCAGGCGAGACTTCGCTGCGAAAAGTGCGTAGTGCGTCGGTTTCAGCGACCAGCCAACTTAATTCAGCACTAGGACCACTGCGCATTGGAGAAAGCAGCATCGCCAAACGCAGATCATAGCGCGACTTTGTTCCCAGAACATTGACTGTAGCCTGTTGGCCCAAATCGTCCTTGAGCACAAATTCCAAATCGCTGGCGCGAATGCGACCGTTCTTCAACTCCTGCCGATAGCGACCTTCGGTAAAGTAAGGTTGGGCGCCAAAGATACCCAAGCCCAATCGTGCTGCCTCGGAGAAAGTGTGCTCTTCCAAGGCATGTAGCGTATTGTGGTGTACGAAAACCGCAATCGGACCTTGAGCCGGTAGCCAATGCGACGCATGCTCTATCGCCTGTCCTATCGCAGCCTCGACGGTCGAACCAGAAGAGTGGCCCGCAGGCCTGCCAGCAGACATACCCGGTGCATCAACCATCAATTCCACCAACAATTTCACCAACAATAAATTGATCGCAGGCTGTAAACGCTCGCCATGGGCGGTTGGACCAGCACGCGATAACCACTATCCTATGGTCCCCGAGGGGCATCTGCCCAGATCGCTTAGCAGAAATTAAAATCTGTAGACTCACCGCCGGCGCTTGTGCCCCGACGTTCCTTTCGATTCATTTATTCAAATTTGGTACTGAATTCACCATGGAAGCTGGCATCGTTGGTTTGCCCAACGTCGGAAAAAGCACCCTGTTCAATGCGTTAACTAGTACGCAAGGCGCGCAGGCGGCAAACTACCCCTTTTGTACCATCGAACCCAACGAAGGTATCGTCAGTGTGCCGGACAGCCGTTTGGAACGGATCACGCGCTATATCAAACCCAAAATAGTTATTCCAGCCGCACTGAAACTGGTGGATATCGCTGGTATCGTCAAAGGGGCCAGTGAAGGGCAGGGACTGGGCAACAAATTCCTCAGCCATATCCGGCAGGTAGATGCAATTCTACAAGTCGTGCGTTGCTTCACCGACCCCGATGTTATCCACGTCGGTGGCGAGGTAAACCCCGTTTCGGACATGGAGGTCATCGAAATGGAGTTGATGCTGGCCGATATTCATCGCTAGAAAACTCATTGCCCAAAGCCGAACGCTCGGCCAAGAGCGGAGATAAAGAAGCCAAGCTCCGCGTAACTGCGATCGCCGCCTGCCTGGCTCACCTGAGCAACGAGAAACCGCTCCGCAGCTTAACCCTGGCGGAACCGGAGGCCAAATCGATAGCCAGTTTTGGTTTAATGACGGCCAAACCCATTCTCTATGTAGCCAATGTGGACGAGACAGACATTTTGGGTTCAAGTCCCCTGGTCATGGAAGTCCGCAAATACGCGGCCAAGTCCGGCGCTGGCGTCGTGCCTGTCTGCGCAAAGTTGGAGGCCGAAATTGCGGAACTGGACGAGCCCGATCGAAGTGAGATGTTGCAAGGCGTCGGTTTGACCGAACCAGCCTTGGCAACCGTGGCGCGCGAAACTTATCGTACGTTAGGTTTGCAAAGTTACTTTACGGCCGGTGAGAAAGAAGTCCGCGCGTGGCCCATTCCCGTCGGCGCCACCGCTCCGCAAGCCGCTGGTGTCATCCATACCGACTTCGAGCGCGGTTTTATTCGCGCCGAAATCTACTCGCTGGAAGACCTTGAAACCTACCAAAGCGAAAAAGAGATTCGCTCCGCAGGCAAACTGCGAACCGAAGGCAAAAGCTACATCATGCAGGACGGCGATATCTGCCACTTTTTAACCAACGGCTAAACGCCTTAGGACCCGCATGTCCAACACCCCACGCAACGATGAGCTCAATCGTTCTGCGAATAATCAACTTTGGCTAGCGCGCGAACAACGCGTGCTGGCCAAAGTGATGCAGCGTGTCAGCGATCCCATGTATGGACCGGTGATCGTTCGCGGAATGGGCAGTCGAGTCTGGGATGCCGACGGTAAAGTGTTCTTTGATCTGACTTGTGGCTATAGTGCCGCCAACTTTGGCCATGCGTACCAGCCCTTGGTTCAAGTTGCCCAAACACAACTGAACACACTGACTCATTTAACCGGTATGTCTCATCCGGGTCGAGCTGAACTGGCAGAGCGGCTAATCCAGCACTGTGGTAAGGCTGGCGGCGACCGCGTCATCTTCAACACATCAGGCGCCCGCGCGGTAGAAACAGCCGCGAAAATCTCTCTCAATCATCGGCCGGGTCACATCGTCTCGATTGGCCCAGCTTATCATGGTCGCTCTTTGTTCACTTCGGGTCTGAGCGATACCGTGGGCGTGGCCAACTATAAACTGGCTAATCCAACCTGTTTGCGACGACCGCTGGAGGAACTGGCCTACTGCAGTGCTTGCCCGTTCCATTTGAGTTTCCCAAGTTGCGAACTCGCCTGCCAGCGTACGTTGATCGATTGGATTGAAGGGCATGCAGAACAAATCTCGGCCGTGATCGTGGAACCAGCGACAGGCGCGCGTGGTTACATCGCTCCTCCGGACCTGGTAATGCAACAACTGCGCGAAGTGACAGCCAGACTTGGTATCCTGATGATTGCTGATGAAATTCAGATGGGGCTAGGTCGGTGTGGCGATTGGTTAATGTCACGACGACAAGGTTGGCAAGCCGACTTGGTTGTATTGGGCAAAAGTTTGGGTGGTGGTATCGTACCGATCTCGGCGGTGATTGGACCAGCCAGTTTGATCGATGCCTTGCCCCAAGGAAGCGAATCAGAAACGTTTGCTGCAAGTCCACTAGCCACAGCGATTGGTTGCCAAGTAATTCATGAATTGGCCAGTGGACCGTGGCTGGAGCGCGCTCCTTGGATTGGCCAGAGGCTACGTCAAGCGCTCGAGCGCTCGGCGCTGGTGCAGAACCATGCCTTGCGTCCAGCCAAAATTGAAACATTGGGGGCGAGTGCTACCGTTGAGTTATATGGATGTTATCCGGAGGTCGGTCAAGCCGCACGTGCTGCGAGAACGATAGCCTCGCATCTCTTGTCAGCCGGATTGCTAGTGCACTACAGCGGCCCTTATGGTACGCGCATCGTGTTTCTGCCCCCACTGACGATCTGCGACCAGGACCTCGACGAGATCGAACGGATCTTGAACACCTGTGTAGTTCTTGGTTCTTAGTGGATTAGATCGTTCTTTTCTTAATCCCTTTTTGGACCACGGATTTCACGGATGGCACTGATCAAGATTTATATCCGTGTCATCCGTGCTATCCGTGGTTT
>JADLDX010000435.1 GCA_020846515.1 Pirellulaceae bacterium | reverse complement strand
TGGATATACTTCGAATCGCGTGGAAGTCATCAGCGGCAGCGAATATTTTCGTCCTGTAGCCATGGCACCCGTGCCTGCCAATGTCCCATCCTCCTCCAAATCAGCCTACACGTTTTATGTTACCGATTGGGTGTTCAGTTCTTACGAATTGCATGGCCGTGGTCGATTGTGGAAGTTAGAAATCGATAAGGCTCCGTGGGTTAAAGCGGAACCGGAGCCTAGGAACGCCGAGGCCCTTCAAGCCCAGCAACTTCGAAGCGGACAGTCTCAAGCTGACCTGCCTGCTTTGTTTGAGCTGGCGCGCGGCAAAGATCCATACCTGGCTGATGCGGCGCTGACGGCCATCGCCAAAGTCAGCAGTGCTTGGACTCCCGAATCACTGCTGAAACTGTCTGCGCAAGATCGATTATGGGCGTTGGTGGCGCTGCGCCGTGTTGACTTGAGCGAAGAAAAATGGGTTCGGGCCATATGGCGCGACCAAGATCCTGCTATTCGCTTCGAGGCGCTGCGCTGGATTGCCGATGGAGTCTTGACCAGTTTCAAAGACGATGTCCAACAGTTGCTGAAGGCATCGGACATCGATTACGAATTGTTTGAAGCGGCCCTGGCGACTTGGAACACTTTAAACGGTAACCCAGGGGCCGGTGTAACCGACCCTGAAGTATTGTCCGAACGCGTGAATGATCCCGCCGCACCAGCCAATATCAAGAGCTTTGCGTTGCGTTTGGTGCCCGCGAACCACAAGAAGATCGACGTGCCTTTACTTAAACAATTGTTCGCCGTTGGCGATCGTAGCTTGTCTATCGAAGTGGTGAGAACGTTGGGAGCGAAGAAGTCTCCGGATGCGTTGGTCATGTTGAGCGAGATTGCCAACAACCAGTCGCTGGACGCAGAGCTGCGCGCCGATGCCTTGGCTGGACTGGCCCAAGCCACCCAGAGCGAGCATGTGTCCCTGTTGCTGGCGATGGCCAGTCAATCGAATCGAACGCTGCGGCACGAGGCGCTGCGCGGTTTGCGCGGTACAACTATCGATGCCTCGGCGCGTGAAAAGCTACAGTCGCTTGCGCAGCAGTTCCCAGAGTCGGCCGAGTTGGTGACGGCTGTCCTGGAGCCGGCCAGTCTGCAAACCGGGCGCCCGTTACCAACGGATACTGCTGCCTGGCTTAAGCGACTGGAAGCTTTACCCGGCGCGGCAGATCCCGCCGCAGGTCGGCGTCTCTTTCATCAAGCCGGAATTGGTCAGTGTGCTAACTGCCATCGTCATTCAGGTCGCGGCAATGTGGTCGGTCCCGACCTCAGCCTGGTCGCACGCCAAGGTGATCGAGCCAATATCCTGCGATCACTACTGGAACCCAATCGTGACGTGGCTCCTCAATACTTTGCCACGGCCCTCGAATTGACCGACGGCAGCATCTTCACCGGCATCTTACTCCGTTCCTCCAGCGTCGATGTCTATCGTGATGCCACCGGCAAGGAACGTGTCTTCCAAAAGTCGGACGTCGTTCAACGGAAAGAGCTAAAGACTTCCATGATGCCTACGGGATTGGTCAGCCAACTATGCGATCACGACCTCCGCGATTTATTGGCTTTCCTGACCGGTAGCAACTGAGACGATGAATAACTGGGACGACGAGTGAAGTCGACGAACAAAGACTATGACGAACTAGGAAAGCAGATAGGACGAGTCGCGGAGCGATTCGTCTACGTGGTCTTGCCGAGCCGAAAGCGATGGATGGGAGAGTTGTTTCCTAAGTATTCTCCGTTTTTGTCCAAGCGACGGCCGTTGCCGTTGCTATCGCGATTGGTCGTCACGACTGATAGCGTGCGCGAGGCCGGGTGATAACTTAAGCTCTGGCAATTTGGAAGTTTGGTCGTCTCGTAAAAGGCTTTGTCCTCTTGTGCATTGCGAAAGACAACTTTGCCGGTGCCGGGTGTCCCACAAGTTACCGCCATGAGTACGTCATCGTCTGTCCAGTGAAGGTCAAGCAACAAACAATCTTTCTGCTCACCAAAATTCAAAGAGAACTTTCTCTCGCCGGTTGCGACATCAAAGATAAACAGCGTCGGTTCACCTTGCACGGTTCCACCATTGGCCGGCTTTACACCACCGCAAGCGATCTGCGAACCGTCGCGATTGAAGCGAATGACGCGGACGCCACCCACATCTTGCAGGCGATGCAGCAACCATAATTCACCCGCGTCAAACTCGCGGATTCTCTCTCCAGTGGCGACATTCCATAATTGGACCTTGCCCTTCGCGTCGCCTGTGGCTAGCAGTTTTCCGTCCGGGTGAAAACGGATGGCCAGAACATCTTCGGGTAGATCTTTGATCTCTTTGACAAGCGTCCCATCTTGGCTATTCCACAGGCATAGCCGGCGATCGGTCGCGACGCTGGCCAGGAGACTGCCATCCGGAGTGGTATCAATTTGTCGAATCCAACCGTCGTGCGCATCCATGTGATGCCATAGCGGTTCGGAGGCGTCATCGGTCAAGCGAGTCGCTCGCAATTGCCCCCATGAGTCACCCGAATACAAAAGGTGTTTACCAGGCGTGCCGGTCGGATGGAAGGCAACTGCCTGAACCCAACCGTTGTGTCCCCCGATCGCTTCTCGTTCCACCGACTCCTTCTCGACCACTTTAAAAATGCGAATCCGCGCGTCGTAGCCGGCTCCGGCCAGTAACGAACCGCAAGGACTGGTGCGAGCCTCATTGATCTGAGGATTAACGACAATCACGCCGATTTCTTGCGGTTCGTATTGTTCCAGCAAACTTGGCTTAGCAGATTCCATAAGAGATTCTTTCCGACGATGAGTTAAGCCAGGACTTCGGTACACGCATGTTGATCGTCATGAGCAATCGGCAGCGGTTGGCCATTGTTTAGGTATTCGGTCTTATGCGGATCGATCCCCAACGCACTGAACCATGTGTGGAACATGCTGCCAATATCCAGTGGTTCGGAATCGACAAACGTCCCTTTCGCGTTCGTTTTACCGACCACCAGACCGCGCTTCAAACCGCAACCAGCCATGGCTAACGACCAGGCTTCTGGCCAATGGTCACGACCGATGTGGCCATTGATACGCGGCGTACGGCCAAACTCGCTCATCGCAATGACCAAGACATGATCCAGCATGCCGCTGGCCGCCAGGTCTTCGATGATCGCCGAAAAGGCTTGATCGAATTTCGGCATCAAATTCAAGTGGGCGTTGAAGTTATCACCATGGGTATCCCAGCCGTAGGAATTGACTTTGACAAATCGCACTCCGGCTTCCAGCATCTTGCGACCGATCAACATATGCCGACCGATTTCATGCGTGCCATATCGCTGGCGGTCTCGCTGGGAAAAAGAGCTTTCGTCGAACAGTTCACGACGATGCATCAAGGTCCGCGCGGTATCGAACACATATTTATTCGCGCCGCTGACCAACGGACGTCTGCCTTGGGCGTAGCGCTGGTTCAAACGATCGCGCAGCGCATGCCGGATGCTGTCTTCATCCGCGGTCATGGAATCGGGACGTAGCAGATTCTCGGGTGGCTTGCCATCGCCAAAGGCCAACGCGCCGTACTGCGGTCCTAAGAAACCTGCATCTTCATGGATAAAGCCACCACTGCCTGGTTTAATCCAGACATACGCGGGCAATTGACTTTCACCCGGTCCCATCAATTTAGAAACGGCCGAACCGAAATAGGGATAGGTCACGCCGCGATTCTTGGGATCGCCGCGTTGGATACGGGCCACACCGGCCGAATGAGAATTGTCTTGCGTGCACAGACTGCGCACGATCGCCAGGTGATGCATCTGCTTGGCCGTCTGCGGCATCAGTTCGCTAATTTCGATGCCGGGGACGGAAGTACGAATCGCTCGAAATGGTCCGCCAAACAAGGTATTGGGCTTCGGGTCCCAACTTTCCAGTTGGCTCATACCACCGTCGATCCAAATAAACAGGACCTGACGTTCCTTCTTGACCAATTCGGCACCAATGGCCGGTTGGAACAGGCCACCTAAACCGGCGGCACCTAAACCTGCCGCACCTACGGATGCGGCAGCTGTACCGAGCAAACGACGACGCGACCATTGATGGTCCGCCGGCGTGCAAAGAGGAGAACGAGCTGAAGATCTACTGGCCATCGTCAGTCCTTTAATGGTTCACGATAAATTCGGTGGATGAAGCCAGCGCCCAAGCTATGTGACCGATCGCTCGTTCACGCGGACCAGCAAACTCACCCATAAACTTCTCCAGTTCACTGCGTTCGTCATCGGTGGGCAGACGCGACAGGACGCTGAGGTAAGCTTCATCGATGATTGCCTGGTTCGGCTCCAACTTGGCCAAACGATCTACCAGGTTTCCGTCTTTGCGCTGAAACAGTTGAGTGACCATTTGATCATTGGAAAGAAACAATGCGCCTTTGACCGTCGGAGTTACAGCGACTTCAGGTTCTTTGGGTGGGTTGGCGAACGCCTTTTCAAATCGAAGCTGCAACTCTTCAGCAGCCTTCTTACCATCTTTAGCCTTATCCTCTGTAGCCTTATCCTCGGTCGATGGTTCACCCGATGCTGTTTGCAAGGCCAGCATGATTTGCCGCGCCGAGAGCGGGCGTTCCAAGGCGGAGCAGTAGGTTGTCAATGGAGTCTGTTCGTCTGCCCCCTGGGGCAACAGGCCGCTGCGCTGATAAGTTTCCGTCAATGCCAGTTCGCGCAATAACCATTTGATGTCGAAATGCTGTTTCGTAAACTCAGTGGCCAACAGGTCGAGCAACTGCGGATGCGAAGGAGGATTGGCAGAATGGTGCAAGTCCAACGGTTCGACTAAACCTCGCCCCATCATCATCCACCACAGGCGGTTGGCAATATTTCTCGAGAAAGCCTGGTTCTGATCGCTCGGCAACGCCTCGGCCAAAACCTTCAGCGGACTGAACTTCAACACGCCTGGCGTGCGCAGCTTTTTATCTGGTGGCACCAGGTATTCTTCGCCCGCCTT
>JADLDX010000434.1 GCA_020846515.1 Pirellulaceae bacterium | reverse complement strand
TAACGATCGCGGCGTAATCATCGATATCAACACACGCGCCTGCCAATTGTTGGGTTACAGCCGTGAAGAGTTGATTGGCCAGTCGCCGATGCTCTACAACCATGAAATGACGCCCGAGCAGTTGCAAGAGATCTCGCAAAGACTTCAGCATACTGAGTCGCTGACGTTTGAAGCCAACCATATTGACCGCTGGGGTCGCATCTTTCCCGTCGAAGTCCGTTTGCGCCGTTTTGTTGAGAATGGACAATCTCGAGCCGTCGCTTTAGTGCTCGATATAACGGAGCGTCGTCAAGCCGAAGCGGCCCGCGCTTCCAGCGAACAAAAGCTGCTGCGAATTGGCAATGCACTACCCAACGGCGCGCTGCTTTCCTTTCTCTCAAAAACTTCAGGCGAAATAGTCATCGAGCATGCCAGCGCTGGTTTCTGGCCCATGTTGGGTTACCCCGTCGACGCTCCACCGGCTGATATGCGTGAAGTGGTTCGAAAACTGCCTCGACGCCAACTCGCTGCGCTGCGGGCTGTGCTTCGAAAAAGCGAGCAAGAGCGTCAAACCCTGGATGAGCTGGTGTCTCTCACACTCGATGGCGGAGCAGAGCGCTGGTTGCACGCGCGTTTTGTGCCCACGCCCATCGATCGCGCCAGCACGCGTTGGGAAGGTGTCGTACTGGATGTAACCACCCAACTCAAGACCCAGCAAGCGCTAACCGAAAGCAATGAGAAGTATCGCATCGTTACCGAATCTTTGCCTCAGTTGGTTTGGGTTTTGCGTTCGGACTACTCACTGGAGTACGTCAGCCCATCGGCCTTGGCCTTCACCGGTTTGGAACTATCGGAACTGAATCAACGCTGGCAAGACTTAATTCATCCCGAAGATCGACAACATACGTTCGCGGCATTAAGCGAGTTATGGGCCAAACAAAGCGAGGTCCAAATTGAACTTCGCGCGCGACGTTACGATGGACAGTATCGATGGATGCTGGTCAAACCTGCGCCGCTGCGCGATCCAGCTCGCGCGCAAGGTAAATGGTTGGGGGCGGCTATCGATATTCATGATCGCAAGCTGGCCGAACAGGCTCGCGAGGATAGCGAGAAACGCTTGCAACTTTTGCTGCACAGCGCGAACCTATTGGTGTGGGAAGCCCAACCGCAAACACGGCAGTTCACGTATGTCAGCGATTATTGCGAGCGTCTGCTGGGCTACACACGACAGCAGTGGCTTGCGCCCGATTTCTGGATCGATCATCTCCACCCCGATGATGCCTCTGATATGTTGGCCATCGTTCGTCAAGCTGCCAAGTCGGGCACCGATCATCGAATGGAGTATCGCATGCTGGCTGCAGACGGTCGCGTCGTGTGGATTGAAGATGCCCTCCATGTACAAATCGTCGACGGTCAAGTGGTGAGCATGCGTGGCGTGATCCAAGACATTAGCCAACGCAAACAATTGGAAGATCAACTGAGACAGTCACAAAAAATGGAAGCCATCGGTCGCCTGGCAGGCGGGGTGGCCCATGACTTCAATAACATCTTGACCGTCATGATGGGGTACAGCGAACTTCTGCTGTTCACCACCCCCACAGCCGACCCGAATCGCGCCGCGATCACGGCCATAAACGATGCCGGCAAACGAGCGGCTGCTTTGACACGTCAGTTGCTGACCTTCAGCCGCAAGGCCATCATGGCCCCCAAAGTGCTCGATCTGAATGAGCTGGTTCGCAGCACAGAGGCACTGCTCCGTCCCACCATCGGCGAAGATATTCGATTGACTATTGAAATCGATCCCAGTATCCGCCCCATCAAGGCCGACCGCGTACACATCGAGCAAGTCCTGATGAATCTGGCCATCAACGCTCGAGACGCCATGCCGCAAGGAGGCTGGATGAATATTGCTACGCGAGATCAGGTACAGTTACCTGCGAGCATACGTCCGAACTTGGACGAATACGTGGAGTTAACCCTGTCAGATAGCGGTTGTGGTATTAGTGAGGAATTGATCGGCAAGATCTTTGACCCCTTCTTCACCACTAAAGAAGTCGGCCGCGGCACTGGCTTGGGATTGTCCGTCGTCCACGGCGTGGTCAGTGGGGCTGGCGGTTTCATTCACGTCGATAGCCAACCGGGTGTCGGCACAACGTTCCATCTCTGCTTCCCCGCCACGCCAGCCCAGGAAGACGCCGCGGTAAATCAACTAGTTCGGCCGCAACCTCGAGGCGCGGAAACGATCTTGCTGGTCGAAGATGATCAGGCCGTTCGCGCGGTCACGCTAGCCACATTGACGCAACAAGGTTTTCAAGTGATCGACGCGGGCAACGGCGAACAGGCTCTGGAGAAGTTTCGCCGCGATCCCAACAGTATCGACGTGCTGCTGACCGATGTCGTTATGCCAGGCATGAGCGGCCGGACGCTGGCCGAAGAAGTCCGCGCGATCAAGCCCGCCATTCCTGTCTTGTACATGAGCGGACATACCGACGATGCTGTCGTCCAGCACGGCATTCGCAGCCACGCCGATGCCTTCATCCAAAAACCATTTCATCCCTATGCGCTGGGACACAAACTCCGCGAGCTCCTGGCCGGCATGTAGACGAATCGCTCCGCGACTCGTCTATGTAGGCGAATCGCTCCGCGACTCGCCCAATCCGTTCACGGCACCAGAGCGGCGGCGCCCAGGACCGCACCCGTTTGAACAGCCGCGCCACGCAGACTGATCGGCACCGGAGGCAGCATGTACGGTGCACAATCGCCAGGGCGATAGTAACCGAGAGCATATTGGCATTCATGCGGTGGATGGATGCCCATCTTGTACGGCAACACCACGATGTTGCCGAAGAAGTGAGCAGTGCTGACCAGCGGTTGCAACACAGGGCCGATCTCATGCCCGTAGCGTTCCAACTGCACTTCTTCAAAGTACAACGGCTTGTGGCACAACCCGGAGGCCTTCCACTGGATGGCACTGGGGACAAACGAGCGACCAGCCACTTGCTCATAGCCTGAACCGCAACTGATCGGCAGATTCCATACCTTGCCGACATAGGCCAGGTCCACATCGCACAGATCACGCAAAGCAATCTCGCGGCGCACACCGTTGACGTCCAACACAACTTGCTCGTTTATCAAATCGACCATGCGCCCTTGCAGAATTGTACGGCCATGTCGATCGCACCAATCGCGGCTTTCAGAGCCCGCGGCGAAATCAAGCCGCATCTGCTCTGATTCATCCGAACCATCCTTGATGCCCTGGCCAAATCGAGGTGACGAATTGAGATTTATTTTTTGCAGTGATGCATTTCTCAAACTGTCACGAAAGGCTTCGCAATTGGCCGTCGCATCTGGTCGAGATCTGGGTTTCTCCAAATCAGCGGACCGGTCATTGGCGTCCTGACCGGATCGATCACTGGGCGAATCGAGATCTGAACGCAGATTCTGAAACGGATCTGGCGAAGCGTCTATCTCTGGCTTGGTCGGCGGCTCGTCCAGTCCTGGCAAACGCAATTGATTGGTTTGATCGGGAGCCGCGGGATTGGACTGAGGCGCCTGATTGTTGATTTGGGGTGGCGAGAAGACTTCCGGCGGCGCGGGTGAAATGCTTGGCGGAGCCGGCGGTAACTCAGGCTGACTGAGCGCATCGGACGGCATCGGTTGCGGTGGCGTTGACGGTAGATTCAACGGCGGTGGCTCGATGCTGGGCGGAGCCTGATCGCCTAAAGTGCCAGCCGCCGGTGGCACCGGGGGTAGCTGATAGGCCGCTGGTTGAACCGCGCTGACTTGCCCGTAGCCACCGGGCTGGACCGACCGCTGCCTAGCCGTAACTTGAGCAACTTGTGCGGGCCTGGCCGCCGGCTGCGCCGCCCCGCTTGCGCGCAGAGGATTGGCGGACCAGGTCTGTGTCTGTGTATCTTGGGCGATGGCCGTGCTTGCCCGATAGTTGGCCGCACGGGCGCCTGGCGCATGCATCTGTGCCGTGGAGTCCAACGTATGGGAGGCCATGCTCACTGGCTGGCCATAATTCTCAGATTGCGTCACACGCGCTGACGAATTGTCGGCCGGGACATGGCTGACGCGGGTGCTGGTTCGCCAGCGCAGGACCACACCAGCATCCGTCGCCTCAGCAGCGGTCGCTTGAGCGGTCGCGCCCGTTGCTTTGGCCGAGTAGCCTGGGTTAATTGACTCCGCTTGACTGGAGCGGATCGTGGCAGAGGCCGAACCGCTAGCTACACCTGCCAACGGTCGCATCGATCCGGATGCTGGCAGTCGGCTGGGCTGCCATGTAGCAGCGTTGGGGGCTTGGGCCAGAAGGTTGGTGGTTACGAGCTCGGATGCTATGCCGGCCAATAACAGACCCAAGAGCAGGCTGCGCGATCGCCCCGTAGAACGATCCGCAGACCGCGCGGTCGGACGCCGACCGGAGGGTCGCAGTTTATGGGCTCTCACCTGAGAGCGCATGCTCTGGACTGTAGTTTGGAGCTTCTTGCGTAATAGCAATGTCATGGGGGTGATTCTCTCTGACACTTGCGGCCGAAATTTTAATGAACCGGGCTTCCCGCCTCAGTTCGTCAATCGTGCGTGTGCCGCAGTAACCCATGCCTGCACGCAACCCGCCGACCAACTGATACACAAAATCCGAGAGCGAACCTTTGAAAGGCACGCGTCCCTCAACTCCCTCGGGTACCAACTTGAGCAAGTTCTCTTGCCCAACCTGTCGATACCGTTCGCTCGACCCTTTGACCATTGCCCCGAGGGATCCCATACCACGGTAAACCTTGAACGTTCGACCCTGATACAGAATCGTGCGTCCAGGACTCTCTGCCAAACCGGCAAACAATCCCCCGATCATCACGGCGCTGGCGCCGGCGGCGATCGCTTTGGTTATGTCTCCGCTGTATCGGATACCACCGTCAGCAATTAACGGGACGCCAGCAGGCAAGGCTGCTTTGCTCGCGTTGATAATGGCTGTGATCTGCGGTACACCGACACCTGAAATCACTCGAGTCGTACAGATCGATCCAGGTCCGATGCCAATCTTGACCGCATCCGCACCTGCATCAATCAAATCTCTGGCACCTTCGTAAGTGGCCACGTTTCCGGCCACCACATCAATGTCCCATCGACGCTTGATCTCTCGCACTGTCGCAATAACGTTGGCCGAATGTCCATGAGCGCTGTCGACCACCAACAGGTCGACGCCACGCTCGATGAGCTGTCCGGCTCGTTCGCTATCAAACACGCCCACCGCCGCCCCGACTCGCAAACGACCCAACGGATCTTTGCAAGCATTCGGGTATCGCTTCATCATGTCGATGTCGCGAATGGTGATTAAGCCTGTTAGTTTGTATTGATCGTCAACCAGCAGAAGTTTCTCCACCTTTTTAGCCGTTAAAATCTTCTCAGCTTGCTCAAGCGTTACGGTCCCCGTAGCCGTTACAAGGTTCTCACGCGTCATAACTTCCGCGATAGGCTTAGCGCCGCTCTCGAGAAACTTCAAATCTCGGCGGGTAATAATGCCCACCAGCTTTTTGCTAGCATCCACAATCGGAATGCCAGAAACATTTTGCTGGTCCATCAAATCTCGAGCTTTGCTAGCAGGGTCATTGGGTTCGAGCGTGACTGGATCGACAATGATGCCATTGGCACTGCGTTTGACCTTGGTGACTTCTTCGACCTGGGCTTCGATGGACATGTTTTTATGGATGACCCCCAGCCCGCCCACCTTAGCCAAAGCGATAGCCATTTCGCTTTCGGTGACCGTATCCATCGGGCTGGAAAGCAGCGGGGCTTTTAGGCGGATCTTCTTGGTCAGTTGGGTGGAGACATCCACATCGGCCGGCATGATCTCGCTGTAGCGTGGTTCGAGCAGTACGTCGTCGAAGGTGATGCCTTGTACAGAGAATTTTTCGTCCATCGTTTTTTCGCCGACTCTCGAGCTGCGGAGTGCCAAAAAGTATTGCCAATAATGAAACCCCGCATTATCAGACAATCCGGCAACACGTGGAAGCCCCCGTGGAGGCGGACAAACTTGAATTCCAGCGATCATTGACCAGCTGGTGTTGGATCCCCACTGGATCGATCGCCAAGTAGCCAATACCCGTCTTCCACTTTGGCACGACCGCTTTATAATCCGCTATCTCTAGCTCTATCACTAATCCTGCGAGCGATTGGCTGCTGATGAAAATCCACGAGTATCAAGCTAAAGATTTGTTTCGTAAGGCCGGCGTTCCGGTGCTGGAAAGCCACGTCGCGAGGTCTGCTCAAGAGGCCGCCGATGCGTTTACCAAGCTGGGTAGTCCCATTGCGGTCGTGAAGGCTCAAATTCATGCCGGTGGCCGGGGTAAAGGCACGATCATTGGCAACGCCAACCAGCGCGGTGTGCAGTTGGTAAAGTCGGCCGACGAAGCGGCGACTGTGGCCAAGAATCTGCTCGGCAACCGATTGGTGACCATTCAGACCGGACCGGAAGGCAACCAAGTCAACCAGGTGCTAGTCGAGCAAGGTTGCGACATAGCTCGCGAACTCTACTTGGGCATAGTGCTGGACCGTGGCGCGGCCATGCCCGTGTTGATGGTCAGCAGCGAAGGTGGCGTCGAGATTGAAAAAGTCGCCGCTGAAACTCCAGAAAAGATTTTTCGCGAGCACTTCCATCCGCAACTTGGCCTGGATGGATATCAGGTTCGCAAACTTTGCAAGAAGTTGAACATCACTGGACCGGCCGCGCGGGCCGCAGATATGTTCATGCGCAGTCTATGCAAGTTCAACACAACCTACGATTGCTCGTTGGTCGAAATCAATCCGCTGGTGATCACCAAAGACAATAAGATGATCGCCTTGGACGGCAAGGTAACGTTTGACGACAACGCCATGTTCCGTCATGAAGACCTCAAGGCACTGCGCGATCTGAATGAAGAAGAGCCAGCCGAAGTTCGTGCCGGCAACGCGGGACTGTCCTACGTGAAACTGGAAGGCCAAATTGGCTGCCTGGTCAATGGAGCCGGTTTGGCCATGTCCACCATGGATATTATCAAGTACCACGGCGGTGCTCCGGCCAACTTTTTGGACGTCGGCGGCGGTGCCAGCAAAGATCAAGTGATCGAAGCCTTCCGTATCATCCTGTCCGATAACAACGTGAAGGCCGTGTTGGTCAATATCTTCGGCGGTATCGCGCGTTGCACTACGATCGCCACAGCATTGATCGAAGCCTCTAAAGAAGTGGGCATCACGGTCCCGTTGGTAGTCCGCCTGGAAGGCACGGAAGTCGAAGAAGGCAAAAAGATGCTGGCTCAAAGTGGCCTGGCCATGATCACTGCCGATGATTTGACCGACGCAGCCAAAAAAGTTGTTGCGGCTGTTAAGTAGTTTTCTTCGAACCCCGGCCTCAAGCTGTGGGTTGAATGATTCCTGATCCAGTCGCCGGGCGTTGGTCCCGGCCTGCCCAGAACTGTCCCTCCGAAATACCAAGAGATCCTGAAAACGATTCACTATGAGCATTCTTGTTAATCGAGACACACGAGTCATCTGCCAAGGTATCACGGGTAAGGCGGGCGAGTTCCATACGCGCGGTTGCAAAGAGTATGGCACCAAGATGGTTGGTGGCGTCACGCCTGGCAAGCTTGGTGAAAAAGTGGACGGCGTGCCGGTCTTCGATACGGTAGAAGAAGCCGTTCAGCAGACGGGTGCTAACGCCACCATGATCTTCGTACCACCTCCGTTTGCCGCTGATGCCATAAAAGAAGCCATCGACGCTGGTATCGCTGTCATTGCAGCCATCACCGAAGGCGTACCGGTTCTGGACATGGTAGAAGTCTACAAGCGAGCTCGGGCTAGTAACTCGGTGCTGATTGGGCCTAACTGCCCAGGCTTGATTACGCCTGGCGAATGCAAGATCGGCATCATGCCGGGATACATCCACAAACCCGGTAAAGTGGGCATCATGAGCCGCAGCGGAACGCTAACGTACGAAGCGGTTTGGCAAACCACACGCGCCGGCCTTGGCCAATCGACCTGTGTCGGACTGGGTGGCGACCCTATTGTCGGCACTTCGTTCATCGACCTGCTGAAAATGTATCAGGCCGATGACCAGACAGAAGCCATTTTGATGATCGGTGAGATCGGTGGTAACGCCGAAGAAGAAGCGGCCGCCTTTGTGAAGGCTCACGTTACCAAACCTGTTGCAGCCTTCATTGCGGGCCGCACGGCTCCTCCTGGAAAACGCATGGGCCATGCCGGCGCCATCATCACCGGCGGTAAGGGCACAGCTGCCGAGAAGACCGCCGCTTTGGAAGCCGCGGGTATCGTGGTCGCGCCATCTCCGGCCGATATGGGTGCGGCTGTTATCGAAGCCATCCGACGCAAGAAGTAAGGCACTCGGACATCGAAAGACGTCCCAGCGCCCGTACATAATTAACAACTAGCCCACGACCAGACCTTCATGGCGTGATGAGAACCAAGCGCCCAATTGAGGCATACTACCGTAGGCGTAGGCCAGCAACGCTACCGGGTGCACGGCTGGCTTAGTCGTGGCTTGTTCCATCTGTAGTTTGCATGCCGTACATTCGGTAATACCAAGCTGTGCTGGCGTCTCTTTGACAGCGCTCATCAAGCCACGACCAATTCTCAGGCTCGTACGGAAATTCTCCTGCTTTAGTCCCCAGGTGCCGGCCATGCCACTGCAACCTGCGTTGGCATCCAGCAATTGAATGCCCGGGATAAGCTTGATCAACTCGAGGGCCGGCCGGCGTGCGTCGAGAATCCGCGAGTGACAGGGCTCGTGATATAGCACCGACATATTCAACGGTCGAAAATCTAATTCCAATTCATTTTGTAGATGCATCTGCCACAAATAAGAACAGCACTCCGACGTATGAGCGGCAATCAGCCGTGTATCTTCGTTGTCCAGTAACTGACGATACTCTTGCGTCAAACACATGGCCGCCGATGGCTCCGTGGTAACAATGTCATAGCCCTGGCGCACCGCATCGGCTAACAGCTCGATATTGGGTTTGATCAGCTTGCGAGCGCGGCCAACATCGCCGGTCGTGATCATCGACATGTAACTGGGACTTTGCCCAGTCGGACAATAGACCTCGATTTGTTGATGCTGCAGCACTTCGACTAGCGCTCGACCCAGCACAGGATTGTGCCAGTTCACATACTGATCAACAAAGAACAATACTTTGCGACCACCGGTTTTCGTTGGTCGATGAATTTTGCGCCGCGCCGCCCAGTGCAGAAAACTACGCCGCGAAATGCGCGGCAACTTTCGGCCCTGAGCGATGCCTGTCAGTTTTTCCAATAGCCAACGCATGCGCGGGTTATCCAGCGCCCAGTTGGTCAAGTGTGGAAATCGACTGCCCAGTCCAGCCAGCCAGTCCAAGCGATTCATCAGCCGATCGCTCAGCGACAAACCGTGACTGGCCACATGCTGGGCCTTGATTTCTACAACCATCTTGGGAATATCAACGGCCGCAGGGCACTCAGCTCGGCACTGGTGACAGTTAAAGCACAGGTCGGCCACCGCTTTGAGCTCATCGCTCTCAAACAATTGCGGATCCAAGTGTCCAGTCAGTAATCCGCGTAGCAAATTCGCTTTGGCTCGCGGGGAAGCCTCTTCACCTTTGTGAACACGAAACATTGGACACATGCGTTCGGCCGACGCGCTGGTACGGCAGCGGCCACAGCCATTGCAACTACGAGTGGCATGGGATATCGATTCACTGCCCGTCCAATCGAGCAGTAGCGGCAAGGCGACTTGCTTCATGGAACCCACGGCATTGGATTCCCCAGGCGACGACTGCGTGGCTGATGCCACGGCAGTGCTTTCGTGATCCACCACCGGGGCGTTCGACGATTCGCCACTGCCACTCATGGTCAATAGTGAACTACCGCTGACCAGATCCGATTCGTCATCGACCATTTTGATAATGGTCGGCGTGGGCACGGCCCGCAAAAACTCGTTGACACGCTGCGGTGTGGCGCTGAGGAACTTGCCCGGGTTGAGTATGCCAACTGGGTCGAAGATCGCCTTCACTTCGCGGCACAGTTCTAACCTGGGCCCCAATTGTCGTTCGGCAAATGCAGCGCGACTCAACCCCAAAGCATGCTCGCCAGAAATCGAACCACCGTACTCCAACACCTTACTGTAAATCGCTTCGCTTAATCGCTCCATGCGATCGGTGTCTTCGCGGTTAGCCAGATCGAGAAACGGGCGCAGATCCAGGTGACCATGTGCAGCATGAGCAAAGACCGTCGCCGTTACCCGTTGCCCCTTGAGTACGTTTTGAACCTCGATCAAAAATTCAGGCAAACGCTTGGGCGGAATGGCGATATCTTCGATAAAGGGCAGGGCGCGCGTAGAACCTTTCAAGCGATATAAGCGCGGAATGACTCGACGCGCTAGTCGCCAAAGCCAGTCGCGTTCCTCGCGATCGGTCGTCAGTCGATATGAAATCAGCGTCCGTCCGCGACGCTGGAGACGTTGTACCAACTGGTTCAGACGCTGGCGAACTGCGACCGGTTCGCTGCCTTGCATCTCAACCAAGAGCATCGCCTCGGCGCCACGTGGCAGTAGGGCTGCGTATTCACCTTCGGCATCGCGTACGATCTCTAACAATCGCCGATCCATCAAATCACAGGCGGCAATATCGTCACCGGCAATATCCAACGCCGCCTTGGCCGCACCATCCAAGCGTTCGAAGAACAGCAGCACCACGCCGCGCACTTCGGGAATCGTGTCCAGCCTCAGCGTGGCTTCCGTAATAATGCCCAGCGTGCCTTCAGAACCACACATCAAACGAGCGAGGTCGACGCGATCGCCGTCAAGTGTTTTTTCGACTCGATAGCCGCATCCGCGTGCCACTTCAGACCACGGTGGTCGCATTAGCAAAGCCGAGTGTCGCTGCAACAGGACACCAACCTGGCTGGCCAGTTCCTCAACGCGGGTCGTTGGCTGACGATCCGCTGCCCAGGCATGCCGACTCAACTCTACGACCTCACCCGATGCCAACACGACCTGCATTGACTCCACGCAATCACCGGCCGAACCGTAACGCGGAAAATGGCTACCGGCCGCGTCGATCGACAGCATGCTGCCAATGGAAGAAACGCTACGCGTGGCGGGATCAGGACCAAACAACAGGCCTTGAGCATTCAACATGCGATTCAAGTCGGCCTGGACCATGCCGCACTGCACTCGCACCAATCCGGCCTGGGGAGCCTGCGCTCGTCTCATGAAACGCGAGAAGTCTAGTATCAACCCTCGACCGAGTGATTGGCCGGCCAATCCGCTTCCGCCGCCTCGGGGAAACAGGGCTAGACCATGCTCGGCTGCGTAGCCGACCGTCTTGATAACATCGTCGGTCGATCGAGGTCGCACCACGCCAATGGGTTCGATCTCGTAGATGCTGGCGTCGCTGGCATACATGCGCACCGCCAGCGGATCACAAGCCACGTCTCCTGCGACGAGGCCACGAAGGTCAGCTTGAATGCGGGTTTGTTCTGGCGCCATGGGCCCTTAGTCTACTCGAAATGCCCGCCGTCCGTCGCTACCCAAACTATTCTCCCCATTGCCCCAAGTCTGCCAGCAACTCGCTCATTTCCCCGGCAGCATGCAAATCACCTTGAGCGCGAGCCGTCTCGATACCTTCTCTTAATACCGATCGAGCATCCTCGATACGGTCCAACTCGACCAGCAACTGACCCCGGCGAAAAAATGCGGCCACATGCGGCGGATTATCTCGACATAGTTCATCAAACTTCGACAAGGCAGCGTCTGACTCACCGTCGGCTTGCATTTCAACAGCCAGGCAATACCGTAAAAAGCGATCTTGAGGTTCGGCCTTGAGCATGGATTCAATCTGCTCACGACGAGCGTTGTTGGACCGAGCGTTGTTGGACATGGAGCTGGCGCAGATCTTTTCGAAAATTACTTGAAGTTAATGAGGTCGCGGTACAGCCAACCCATTATATCGCCTGACAACGCCATGCGGGCGCCCAAGGCTGCGCCGAG
>JADLDX010000433.1 GCA_020846515.1 Pirellulaceae bacterium | reverse complement strand
GAAGCATTTTTGCTCGTGAAACCTGGCATTTGTAGCGGTTGGGCGCAAGCCCTCCGGTTCCTATAACTACCGGGATATACCGGACGGCTTGCGCCGTTCCGCTTCTAAAATGCTTCACAGCGTTGCCCGCAGGGGCTCGGCCGCGTCGACCTGCCAGATACGAAACTACAGTTTTCTTCGGAAAATTTGCTGTTTCGTTCAAGGCTCGTTCTGGCTACACTTCCCAGCCGGTTGCGCTCGCCCTGTGCGAGAGCTGGGTTTGTGTTCGAGCATTTGTCAGCTAAGGATGGCTGCATGTATCGTTGGCTGCTCTGTTGGCGCTATTTGCGCACGCGATATATCGCACTGGCTTCGGTTGTCAGTGTCACGCTGGGCGTGGCTACACTGATCATCGTCAACAGTGTCATGGCTGGCTTCACTCAAGAGATGCAGGAGAAGATGCATGGCATCTTGTCCGATGTAATCATTGAAAGCCATTCCTCCTCGGGATTGTCCAATCCAGCCAAGTTCACCGATCGCATTCAGCGAATTTTAGGCGACGAACTGGAAGGGATGACGACGGTCGTCCACGTGCCAGCCATCGTGGCCATTAACTGCCAAAACGAAACCGTGACGCGGCAGATTAACCTGATTGGTATCGATACCAAAACGTATGCCAGCGTCAGTGACTTCAGCAAGTTCTTGTTGCACCCTGAAAATCGAAAGATGCTCAGCTTTGCGCTTCAGGAATCAGGCTATGCACCTGAACGAGTCGGCTTTCCAGAATCCGGCTGGGTCTATCGTCGCCGCATGGCCGATTACCAAAAACGCGTCCAACAGACCTTGTCCGAGATTGAACTGGAGCGAGAACGCAACCAAATGTTGCGGGCTCAGATCGATCGAGTGGGCAACTCGTCAACGACCGACGACCCATCCACCAACGACGCTCGCCAACTGCCTACTCTGCCCGATGAACCACCAGCGTTTCCTGGTGCGATTGAATCTGGGCAGGCTCCCAATGAACTGGTTGCCAACAACCTAGACGGCAGCGCAGCGGATTCGACAACCGGCTTGGCGTCCACGACACCCACGACTCCAACCTTTGATGCCGTGCCCACTTCGCAAGCCGAACTGGATGCCAAGGCCAAGCCGTTTGATGCAGCCGTGTCGCAACACGAAGGCATTGTGCTGGGCATCGGTGTGGGTACCTCGCGTTATCGCAACTCCGATGGCGAAGTCACCGATTTTTATTATGTTCATCCTGGCGACGACGTGACAGTGACCTTCCCTACCGCCGGCAGTCCACCGACGGCCATCAATGAAAAGTTGACGGTCGTGGACTTCTATGAAAGCAAGATGAGCGACTATGACATGACGTTCGCCTTCATGTCGTTGGAGAAGTTGCAGAAGTGGCGTGGCATGATCGATCCCACGTCCAAGGTGGGTGCCGTTAGCTCCATACAATTGCGACTACGCAAGGGCGCCGACCTCGATTTGGCTCGCGATCGTTTGCGTGAAGCCTTCCCGATGGAAATGATGGTGCAAGTCAGCACTTGGCGCGATCTGCAAGGTCCACTCTTGGCCGCTGTCCAGATGGAAACCACCATCCTGAATATTCTGTTGTTCTTGATCATCGCCGTGGCTGGCTTTGGCATCTTGGCGACGTTCTTCATGATCGTCGTCGAAAAGACTAAAGACATCGGCATCATGAAATCGCTGGGCGCGCCCGGTCAGGGCATTGCTTCGATCTTCATGGGGTACGGTGTCCTGCTAGGGGCCGTGGGCGCGGGGGTTGGTGGAGTGCTCGGGCTACTGTTCGTAGCATATATCAATGACATCGCCGACGTACTGGAAGTGGTCACTGGACAGGAAGTCTTTGACCCCACCATCTATTATTTCGACAGCATACCAACCGTTGTACATCCATGGACGGTGGTCTGGGTCATTATTGGAGCAGTGTTTATCGCGGTCGCAGCCAGTGTGCTGCCAGCAATACGCGCCGCGCGAATGCGCCCTGTGGAGGCATTACGCTATGAGTAATCTGGTCGATGGTTCAGCGGCTCGCACAACTCCTCGTCGACGCGACGGAGTCGGCTCGCCCAAGGCAGCAGATAATGCCACTTCAACGGTAATTGCCGGTCGCATCCCACTACCCGGTGCCGTCGATTACGTTTTGGAAGCTCGACAGATCACCAAGGTGTATCGCAAAGGACGACACGAAGTCCCTGTGCTGACCGGTTGCGATTTCCACGCCGAGCGTGGCAAGGTCACGGCCATCCTGGGCCAAAGCGGCTCGGGCAAAAGCACGCTGCTGCATTTACTCGGTACGCTCGATTCCCCCGATGAAGGCGAAATACATTTTGATGGCCGTCGCATTGACAATTTGTCACGACGCCAGCGGGATCAGTTTCGCAATCAGCAGTTGGGGATGATTTTCCAGTTCTATCACTTGCTGCCTGAAATCACGACGCTGCAAAACGTGATGATGCCAATCCTGATTGGTCAAGGCCTGTTCACCTACATGCGACACCGTACCGAGCATCGCTTGCGAGCGCAACAGTTGCTCGAACGCGTCGGCTTGAGTCATCGACTGGGGCACAAACCTCGCGAGTTATCCGGTGGCGAAATGCAACGCGCGGCCATCGCCCGCGCACTGATTGGCAACCCGCCACTGTTGCTGGCCGATGAACCAACTGGCAACCTGGATCGCGAAACAGGACAGCACATTCTCCAGTTGTTACTGCAGCTGAATCAGGAACAAGGGATCACCATCGTCATGGTGACCCATGATGAATCGATCGCCTCCGACTGCGACCGAGTCATTCGGCTGGCCGATGGTCGCATCGTGGGTGAACCCTAAGTTCACAGCACGATTCTTCAAACTCCGTAGCCACCCGTCGCCAGACGGTGGACCGCGTAGCCACCGTCGCCAAACGGTGGACCTGGGCTAGAGGCGAAATCCACCGCTTGGCAGCGGTGGCTACATAGAATCCACCGCTTGGCAGCGGTGGCTACGAGCCGCAAAAGCTGACCTTGAGCGTCGGCACTCTTTTTTTGCAGCATTCTCCGCCTCTTCGCAGCGGCAGCTCGCGATAAACAAGCAGGTTTTGGCATAATACGACGGAGTACGATTCGTCGAGCTGTTGCTGAGACCAGTAATCGTCTCGACACGTTCGTACCATTAGATCGTGTGGCAAGCTCCACCTGGGCCGTGGGAGCCGATTTAGGAAGTTTCGTTACCTCACCTCTTGTTCGCGGGAATTCAATGTTTTTGGTGGACGGCCTGATCTTTGTTGTCGGTGTACTTATTCTCCTCGGTATCGTCTCCAGCAAGCTATCAGCACGGATGGGCGTGCCGGTACTGGTGCTGTTTCTGCTCCTGGGAATGCTGGCCGGCTCGGAAGGGTTAGGCGGGATACTCTTTGATGACTACGAACTGGCGCATAGCATCGGTACGGTCGCGCTGGTCTTGATTTTGTTTGACGGTGGGTTGGGCACTTCCATGAAAGCGGTGCGCTCAGTTTGGAAGCCCGCTTTGTCATTGGCTACCGTGGGTGTCCTAGTGACCTCCGTGTTGACTGGTCTAGCCGCGATGTGGGTCCTGAAGTTCAGTTGGCTCGAGGGATTGTTGCTGGGCAGCATCGTAGGATCAACCGATGCAGCTGCGGTGTTTGCCGTCTTACGGATGGGCGGAATTTCTTTGCCGCATAAACTCGTATCGACCATCGAGATTGAGAGCGGCTCGAACGATCCGATGGCCATCTTTATGACGGTAGGCTGCATCGAACTACTGACCGGCAGTCGCGAGTTCGGTTGGAATTTGCTGGGCATGTTCCTGAGTCAGATGGTTGTGGGAGCTTTGGTGGGCATTAGTGTCGGCTTATTGACTGTGCGCATTGTCAATCGCATCAATTTGGGCGCCGCAGGTTTGTATCCAGTACTGGTTACCGCTTTTTGTTTGCTCGTGTTCGGACTAACCGCTTGGTTGGGTGGCAGCGGTTTCCTGGCCGTTTATCTGGCAGGTATCGTGCTGGGCAACAGCCGATTGGTTTTTCAACGCGGCATCTTGTTGTTTCATGATGCGATTGCCTGGCTGTCCCAGATCGTCATGTTTATCGTGCTCGGACTACTTAGCTATCCCTCTCGACTGCTGATCGTTGGCGGATACGGTTTATTGATCGGTGCTGTCTTGATTTTGGTAGCCAGACCGCTAGCCGTTTGGCTGTCGCTGTGCATGATGCGTTTTTCATGGCGTGAATTGGTTTTCATATCATGGGGTGGATTGAAGGGAGCGGTGCCCATTACGCTAGCCACCTTTCCGTTGTTGCTTGGGGCACCCCAGGCCTCGCTGATCTTTGACATTACATTTTTCGTAGTGGTTGTATCTGCGTTGGTGCAAGGCTGGTCGCTACCGATCGCTGCCAAACTGCTTAAGCTCGAGATTCCGCACACATCGGTGCCGCCGTTAACACTTGAAATCAGTTCCCTGCGGCATATTGACAGCGATATCGTGGACTACACCGTTTCAGCCGAGTCGCGGGCCGCTGGACGCATGGTAAAAGAATTGGCATTACCGGGCGGAGTTGTGATCGCCTTGATTTCGCGAGACGAAGAGATCATACCGCCACAGGGCAATACGACGATTCATGCCGGCGATCATGTGATCCTGGTCCTGCGTCCCAACGTACGACCGATAGTGGATCGTATTTTCTCCAGTCTTCGACGCGACCAGGATCAATTACCCTCTGAGCTTGAATTCCCTTTGCGTCCCACCACCACGGTGCGGGAGTTAGAGGATGTCTATGGAATCGTCATGGACGCAGACCCCAACTTGACGCTGGGTAATGCCATTCTTCAACACGCCAATCAGTCCGGTCCGTTGGCCGACCGAGTCGTCAACTTCGGCAAGATCTCGCTCCATGTTCGCAAGCTTGCGGCTGACGGCGCGATCGAACAACTCACCATGTTGCTCTGCCCAGAAGAACCTGAACCAGTAGAGCCTGAATCAAAAGGGTCTGAGTCAGAAGACTTAAAATCAGTAGAATCAAAACCAGGGTGGAGCGAAGAAAGGCAGGCTTGAGGAACTGGGACTAAGCTGTGTGCCGCGCACTTGCGATAACTAGCTTTCATTCGCAGAATCGGCGATGCACTTAGGCAAGATTGCACGCGCTCAGCCGAATATCCGGGAAACCATATGGAGTTCCAAGGTACCATGCCCCCTTCTCAGCCTCACCATGGCTCTCACCCACCCGTGACCGCGTCCATACCAGGTTCGACGACACTGCCAAACGCTGTGAGGCCGACAAATATGGAATCAAGCTTTGATCCTGCGACGATCCAGCGGCCGGATCGCAAGTTGTTGACCTACTATATTTTCCTCTCAATACTCGCTGGCCCCGCATTTCCTCTGGTTTTGTTGAGTTTGTATATTCGCTACAGCACTCTGCGGTACAAGTTCGATGCCGACGGTGTGTCGATGAGCCATGGCCTGTTCTTTCGTCGGGAAGTGAATTTGACCTTTCGTAGGTTGCAGGATATTCACTTGACCCATAACTTGCTTCAACGCTGGATGGGACTGGCCACCATCAGTCTGCAAACGGCTTCTGGTAATGCCGGGGCCGAGATGGCCATAGAAGGTGTTTTGCAGGCCGAGGCGCTGCGAGACTTTTTGTACGCACGTATGCGTGGAGCGCGCGACGACCGGCCTGGCGGAATCGCATCGACATTTGCCAGGGCATCTGCATCAGTCGTAACCGACTCAGTAGGAACTGATTCAGTGGTAACGGCTTCGGTGGTGGGTCAGCCAACAGAGGTATCTAACGCAATGCACTCGAACGAGCAAACGACCGCGTTGGCCTTACAAACGCTGGTTGAAATTCGTGACGCGCTGCAGATACTCGTCAATCGCCAGGAGACGCGAGCATGATAGGTGACCAGGCAATATTGCGGGCCAGCCAATGGTGCTATCAAGGTGTCTGGGCGGGCGTGACAAAGTGGTTATGTGTGCCGGCTGCGCCGCCGGAGTTGGTCGGTGCCGAGGATCAACAGGTCCGTGCGTTTCGACCCGCACTAGGATACCTGCGTTACCGCAAGCTCTATTTCTGGATTGGACTATTCGCGGTTGATATCACATTAGTCGTCGCCTGGCTGGCATTGTTGTTCGCCAGGCCCATCGTCGGAATATTGCTAGCGCCTCTGTTTTGGTTTGTGATCATCGTGCCCGATATTTTGGTCTATATCGCACTGCATCTGCGATACGATACGACTTGGTACGTGCTGAGTGATCGAACGCTGCGCATTCGGCGTGGCATTTGGATCATCAATGAAGTGACCATCACCTACGAGAATATTCAGAACGTGTCGATCAAACAGGGGCCCGTGCAGCGCCTGTACGGAATCTCCGATGTGGTGGTGCAGACCGCCGGCGGCGGTGGCGCGGTTGGTCAACACGGCGAACAGAATTTAAGCGGTCATACCGGTTTGCTGGAAGGCATCGACAATCCAGAGGAACTGCGCGAGCTGATAATGGCCAAATGGCGGACAGCCAAGTCAGCCGGGCTGGGCGATGAGTATCAGCGTCCCATGGCAAATGCTTTCATGCCACACGGGTTGTCGACGCCGGCCGAGCTGGAGTTGCTGCAGCAAATCCGCGACCTGGCTGTGCGTCTTGCCAGTTGAATACGCAGGCTGTCCAATTGAGTCCCCAGTCACCCAAAAAAGGTAACGCTGTGAAGAATTTTAGTAGCGGAACGGCGCAAGCCGTCCGGTATATCCCGCTAGTTATAGGAACCGGAGGGCTTGCGCCCAACCGCTACAAATGCCGGATTTCACGAGCAAAAATGCTTCACAGCGTTGCAAAAAAGGCCGTTCGTTTTTGTAGGTTGGTTGTCGATTGGGTCGCTAGGCGATCGACTACGTGTGGGCCGCTTTTCACCACCTCGCCGCAGATAGCTGCTGGCAATCGTTATAGGAACCGCCGTCATGTTGCGCAATATTGGTTTTCTTGTGTTTTCGTTGTGTTTGTCCAGTCTGGCTACCGCGCAGGGGCCGGAATTTCCTGGTCCTGAAAAAGAGCATGCCCTGCTCAAACAATTTGCAGGCCAATGGACGACCCAATCGGAAGGCAAAATGGGCCCCGACTCTCCACCGATGCAATGCAAGGGCACGATGTCATCGCGGATGCTGGGCGGATTTTGGGTGGTCAACGAACTGCGCGGCGATATGGCTGGGCAACCCATGACCGCCATTCAGACCATTGGCTATGACCCGGCCAAGAAAAAGTATGTGGGTACTTGGGTCGACAACATGATGAACCATATGTGGAAATACGAAGGCAGTGTGGATGCCGCCGGCAAGACGCTGACCTTGGAGGCGGACGGTCCGAATTATATGGCTGCGGGCAAGATGACTAAGTTTCGTGATGCGTACGAATTCAAATCGGCGGATCACATCCGGGCGACCTCGTCCATGCTGGGCGAGGATGGCAAATGGGTGACATTCATGACGGGCGACATGCGTCGTGTTTCCAAACCCTAAAGTTGTCAAACCCTAAAAATGTCGCTGGCTTGGGCGGGCGAAATCCTTGGCGATTCGCCCGCGTCCCGAAATTCAGTACGGATGAATAGTCAGGTCTGCCGAAGCGGTTCTTCCGCAAAACGAGCTGTCCCCATAAAATGGCGAACCTGGTCACGGCTGGTCCGTGCCATGGAACTCGGGACAATTCAATGTAATGCAAGGAAATTTCGCCATGTCGGCCCAAGTTGCTGCGGAGCGGGTCTTTAATTTTTCACCAGGTCCGGCCGTATTGCCCTTACCGGTGCTCAAACGCGTTCAGGAAGATTTGCTCTGCTTGCCCGGAGCTGGCTGCTCCATTCTCGAAGTTTCCCATCGCAGTGAAGAATATATTGCCATCCAGAATCAGGCTCAGGCCAGCCTGCGCCGGTTACTCGGTATTGGAGACGAGTTTGAAGTACTCTTCTTGCAAGGGGGAGCACGCCTGCAGTTTTCGATGACGGCTGTCAACCTGCTGCGTGGTCAGAGCACTGCCGCTCAATACGTTTTGACTGGTTCATGGGGCAAATACGCGGCGGATGAAGCCCGGAAAGAAGGGGCGGTGGAGGTCATTTATGATGCCAAGGCCACCAACTACGATCGCTTGCCCGATGCCGGCGAACTCAAGATCTCGCCCGATGCGGCTTATGTGCACATCACCAGCAATGAGACCATCCAAGGTGTTCAGTTTTTGGATGATATTCATGCCAGCGGTGCACCGTTGGTGTGCGACTCCAGCAGCGACTTTTTGTGCCGACCAGTGAACCTGGACCGTTACAGCCTGATCTACGCCTGTGCCCAGAAGAACGCTGGTCCGGCTGGCGTGACCGTGGTGGTCATACGCAAAGAGTTGCTCGAGCGAAGTGCGAACAATCTGCCCGGCTACCTCAGCTACCGCAATCATGCCAGCGAAGGTTCGATGTGGAATACACCGCCGACATTCGCCATTTACGTTTTAGGCCTGATTGGTCAGTGGCTAGAAGAAACAATCGGCGGTTTGGATAGCATGCTCAATCACAATCGCAAGAAAGCTCGCCTGCTGTATAGCAAGCTGGATGCCTATCCGGAGCTGTTCATCGGGCATGCCCAGCCCGATTCACGATCGTTGATGAATGTTACCTTCCGCTTCCCGTCACCTGGACTGGAAAAAGAATTCCTGACCACT
>JADLDX010000432.1 GCA_020846515.1 Pirellulaceae bacterium | reverse complement strand
TCGCGTACGGTTAGTCCTACTCGCGTAAATGCTTACGCAGTTTGTTCAGAGCTCTTGTCCGGGAATAAGTTACCGGATTGGTGCTTGAAATCTCCGCGTTTCTCCGACCGAAAAATAATGCTTGATATGTAAAGTATTATACTTTACATGTAAATAAAGTTACGTAACATGCCTGGCGTTTTGTCGGGAGAGCCAAGGTAAGGCACACATACCAAGCCAGGCGGCCGTCAGGGCGACTGGGCCGGTACTGGTAATCATGCGACGAGTTTCCTCTGACAAAGTGCCGCCACTTTTAATGAATAGCTCCGAACTGGGGTAGTTCCAGGCGACCATCAGCAGCAAGGCTGCCACAATCATACGGATCGTCCGCGTTCCACGCAGCGTACTCGGTTCACCCAACCACAGTCCACAAGCGATTGGAAACAGTAGCAGCGCATCGTAGACGTGATGATACAAGGTCGAGAGAATACTGACGGCGATCAGGCCACTGGAAAGCCCAGCTGCATATTGAGAATCGCGTATGAACTGCACACGCCATAAGGCTAAGGCCGGCAGAGGCAACAGCAAGGTCATCACGACCAAATGCGTGACTTCACCAGGCGCCCATTGAGCCCACTTGGCGACTAAAGCCAAGGAATCGATGCGCGTCCAGGTGTTAATCGGTAGTTCATAGGAATCACTCATATGCGCGGATTGGCCGTGCTGTATGTCAGCCCAGAGTTGCGTGGGCGTAGCCACCAGCAGCAGTCTACCCACGGCCACAACCGCGCAGACGATCGACATGCCCAGTCCGCGCCAGGCCGCCCGCCCGTCGCCACGTGCCAACAGCAGCAGGAACAACGGGATCGCATAGGTTGGTTTGCATGAAGTTAATGCCACGCCCATAGCCGCTAGCCATGGATTGGATTTTGAGAATGAAACGGCCAAGAGCGTGCCCACTACCATAAGCGGGGTCAAGTAACCTGTGAATAAGGTCGTGTGTCCAGCCCGGCTGGCAGTTATCAACAATAACGCTATCAGGAACCAGGTGATTCGTTGCTGGGCATTGGCCAGCCAATGCACGCCCAGCCAGGCAATGACCATCAAAAGGCCGACGTTGAAGGTGAAGTAAAGGCACTCCGCTGCCCGCACAGGCAGCATCGCTAGTGGAGCGTGAAGCACCAGTAAAAGTGGCGACATCAGCGGCAGAGGGCGCGTGACCGGATACTGCTGACTAAATGAATCGCCATAAGGGCTGACGCCGTCGATGAAGGCTCGAGCAGGAAAGTACACGCCATTATGAAAGTCGAATTGTCCTTGGCGGGAGCGATCAAACTCTGCGATCTCTGGAGCGTCGTAGCGCCAGATACTCCGCGCTGCCGATAAGCTAATTGCCGCCACAATAAGCACGGCTAGAAGCGACCAAAGTCCCACCGGCGATGCTGAGCCCGGATTTTCGTTGCCCGAGATACTGGCCACGTCGAGTTCATCCATTTCCATAACAGGGCTAGAACAGGGCATAGGGGAAAGTGCCCACAATTGGGCTGGGCAGCGGCGTGGCTCACTTGTGCAGCCAAAGCTACATCCCTCGTGGCAACGGCAACCATTACAGGTTACCTTATTGAAGCGTGAGCGTTGTCCGAAACCATCTTTATTGCGAAGCCTAGCATGAGAATTTTTTGCCACATGCCTGCCTCTACTACTCGGTTTGGCTGGTTGCACCAAACTTCCCATTTCACCGCCCTCGCGATGCTTGCCTGCTTGTCGCTGGCTGCCACCGGCCAGGGCCGCGCCAGGGCCCAAGAGGGCATCGATGCCATTCTGAAGATTCAACGCGGTGGAGGCGGCGTGGCCGCTGCCCACGCGGCTGCCGAAAAACTGATCGCCAGCGGAAGCGGTTTGGAATCATTGCTAGGCAAGGCTGGTAGTGCCAATCCAGTCGCTAAAAATTGGCTGCTCAGCATCGCTCAAGCTGTGGCCGACCGACAACCCGCTGGAACCACTCAAGCGGCACTTGAACGCATCCTGGCCAATCAAGCAGCGGATGGTGAAGTGCGGTACTGGGCATTGGATCGCTTGGCCGCCGGAAATACTGAGTTGCGTGAAAAACTGCTTGATGGCCGGACGGAAGATTCCAGTTTGGACATTCGCTTCGAAGCCATTCAATTGGTCATGAAGAAGCTACCGAGCGTCGAGAGCGCCAAAGCCGATGAAGCTCTCAAGCAAAAGGCACTGGTGGGTTATCAACAACTACTCAAGGCGGCTCGCCAACACGTGCAAGTAAATGCTGTGGCTGACGTGCTCAAAGAACTCGGCGTTGAAGTCAATCGCCGCCAGCAATTCGGCTTTATCAGCAACTGGCAAGTTGTGGGCCCGTTTGATAACCGCAAAGAAGTCGGGTTTGACACCGTCTATAAACCCGAAGACGAATACGCGCGGAGCAATAAAGTCACTGAAAAGGGAACCTACCCAGGCAAGGGCGAAAACAGTCAAGTCGGTTGGCAACCTGTATCGACCGACAAACCAGATGGTTCAATCGATCTGAATCCTGTTTTCCTGAACGAAAAAGGGGCGGTCGTGTATGCCTTCACGACCATCGATTCGCCAGCCGATTTGGATTGCCAGGTGCGGTTCGGCTCACCTAATGCCAACAAAATTTGGGTCAATGGCAAGCCGGCCAACGTCAATAATGTGTATCACACTGGTTCACAAATCGACCAATATGTGGCCCCTACGCAATTGAAACGGGGCGCCAACACGGTCTTGCTCAAGCTCTGCCAAAATGAACAGACCGAAGCTTGGGCACAAGACTTCTCGTTCATGGTGCGCTTCACCGATGAAACCGGTTTGGCCATTCCTGTGACGCAAGCCGTAGGCAATCCAGCTCAATAATTAATCGACAGATTAATTGACCAGTCCTTCCATATTCAGATCAAACCAAACTACTCAGATGAGTGCCGAAATATGATTCGCAAAATTTTCAGAAGCGCTATTGTGCTGTCTGTGATGTTGACCAGCGCCAGCCCTGTGTGCTTGGGTGAAGATTGGCTTAGCTTTCTAGGCAATGGCGGCAATGGCTTTGCACCCAAGGCCAGCTTGCCCGTGAAGTTTACCGTGTCCGCTGAGGGTAAGTCGGCTGAAAACGTCGCCTGGCGAAGTCCACTGCCTGGTCGAGCAGTCAGTGGTCCGGTCACCGTGGGCAATCGCATCTTCTCCACCAGCAGCAGCGGCATTGAGCAGCGCTGGTGCGAAGTAACTTGTGTCGACAGCCAATCGGGCATACAACTCTGGACGCGTAAAGTCAAGGCGACTGGTCGACCATTCTGCCATCCAACCAGTGCTAATGCAGCGCCCACGCCCTGCAGCGATGGCGAGCGAGTTTATGCCTTCTTTAGTTCGAACGACTTGGTTTGTTACGACTTGGAAGGCAATCTTATGTGGTATCGCGGCCTGGCCTACGATAATCCCAAGGTTGGTAATGACGTCGGTATGAGTTCGTCACCGGTGTTGGCTGGCGGTGTGGTGGTTGTGCAGAGTGAATGCCAGGCGGACTCCTTTGCCGCGGGCATTGATGCCAAGACTGGTGCAACTCTGTGGCAAATTGAACGCCCCCGCAAAGCCAATTGGTCATCACCGGCCACGTTGCGCGGTGCGGACGGGCAGATGGTCGTGTTGTTACAGAGTTCTCAGGGGTTGTCAGCCATCGATCCACGGAGCGGTTCTGAAGTTTGGAAGTTGGACGAAAAATGCTCTTCCGTCACAACTACGGTAGCCGTCAACGGTAGGTTTTACATACCAGGCAGCAACCTCAAGGCCTTCGACCTGCCGCGTGGTTTAGAGGCACCCAAGCTGTTATGGGAAGCCCCACGTGTATCACCCGGTAATTCATCCGTGGTTGTCACCGACAAGGCTGTGTTGGCCGTTAAAGGTTCTGTGCTGGCAGCCACCGATTTAGATGGCAAGCTGCTCTGGCAAACTCGTTTGGGCGAAATCGGATCGGTCTGGGCATCACCGGTTGTGGCTGGCGACAAGCTTTACATCTTTGGTATGAAGGGTCGTTGTGTAACAGTCGATGTATCGGGCAGCGAAGGCAAGATAGTCGGTGAGAGCGAATTGGGTGAAGAAGTGCTCGGTTCGCCCGCAATCATCGGTAACTCGCTGGTTGTTCGCAGCGTCGATGCTCTGTGGAAGATCGCGGCCGATAAATGACCTCAAGCAACTCGACTAGCCAGGCGGCGGTGGACATGGCCACGTGCGGCCCCGTCGTGGGTTCCATTCGACCGCCAGGCAGCAAGAGTCTGACCAATCGCGCGCTGGTCTTAGCGGCGCTGGCGCGCGGGACTTCGAAGTTGACCGGTGTGCTGGACAGCGAAGACACGCAGGTGATGATCGAAGCCTGGCGCAAACTGGGCATCGTAATCGATGGTGACGTGGAACAAGGTCATCTGAACATTCAAGGTTGTGGCGGCAATCTTCCTCAGCGCACTGCTGAACTGTTTATTGGTAACAGCGGAACGACGATTCGTTTTTTGACAGCCGCGTTGGCTGCTTGTCAGGGTGAGTTCACGCTGGACGGTATTGCTCGCATGCGTGAGCGACCGATTGGCGATTTGCTGGTGGCGCTTAGGCAACTAGGCGCGAACGTCCAGAGTTTGAATTCAATGCGTGCTGATTGTCCTCCGGTAAAAGTTTCGGCCCGTGGTCTGTCCGGTGGAGTGGCCAGGGTGGCCGGTAACATTTCCAGTCAGTATCTTTCGGGCCTGATGATGGCCGCTCCGTTGGCCGCAGACACAGTTCGCCTGGAGGTTGAGGGCGAACTGGTATCGGTGCCCTACGTAACCATGACGGCGCACGTCATGTCGGCCTTTGGTGCTCGAGTCTCGGGCCCAGCCAGCGGTCCGATCGATATCGCCGCTACTGGGTATACTGCTGCCAACTACGAGATCGAACCCGACGCGTCCGCAGCGAGTTATTTTTGGGCTGCCGCGGCCATTACCGGCGGCGATGTGACGGTCGAAGGTTTATCCAGTCAAAGTCTGCAAGGCGACGTGCGTTTCTGTAAAGTGCTGGAGCAGATGGGTTGCCAAATTGTCCAGCAGAGTCACTCACTGCGCGTGAAGGCCGGTGCCTTGCAGGGTGTGGATGTCGATATGTCGGACATCAGTGATACGGTCCAGACATTAGGGGCCGTGGCCTTGTTTGCTAATGGGCCGACACGCGTGCGCGGAGTCGCCCATAATCGACACAAAGAAACCGACCGCATCGCAGATCTGGCGCGCGAACTGCGCAAGTTCGGTGGCCGCGTCGACGAACACGAAGATGGACTGACGATCTGGCCGGCGAGCGAACCAGAGGCCAGCGTTACGGCGGGTGGCATCACAACGATCGAGACCTACAACGATCATCGCATGGCCATGAGCTTGGCGCTGGTTGGACTACGGCGCCCTGGCGTGCGCATCCTCAATCCGGCCTGTACAGCCAAGACCTACCCCAATTATTGGTCGGAGCTGCAGCACTTAGTGTCCTGAGACCTCAGGTTAACTCGGGTAATTCACGCCGTTCTGCCACCCGGGTGTTCGCTGCGTAGTTTCTGTCCGCCCGAAGTGTCGGATAGCCGTGAGGTTGAACTAAACTAAGAACAACCAAGAGCCACTAAGAGCTCGGCAAAGCATATTCTCTAACCTGCAGGTAATTTATGTCTGGACTGGTACGCTGCTTGGCAGTTGGGTTCATCTGGCTGGCCCATACTACCGTGTATGTGGACGCAGGTGCGGTGCAATACAGAGTCACCATTGATGCGCCGCATACGCACTATGTGCAGGTTGAGGCGAAGATAGTTCCCAAGCAAGCGGGCGACATCGAGTTGTTCATGCCTGTGTGGACACCGGGATCGTATCTGGTGCGTGAGTACGCTCGGCAAGTTGATTCGTTTGTAGCCGTCGGAGCAGATAATAAACCTTTGGCGTGGAGCAAGACGACCAAGAATCGCTGGAAGATCTCGGGCGTGGCCGCTGAAGGATTCACGGTACGCTATCGCGTGTATTGCAATGAGTTGTCCGTGCGTACCAACTTCGTCGACGCCGACTTTGGCATGTTGGCGCCAGCTGCTACGTTTATGACTTGCTCGCAACTGCTGGCCGATGAGCACACGGTTCAGTTGCAACTGCCAGCGGTCTGGCGTCAATCACTAACGGCCATGGAGCATCCAGTAGGTGCAGCAGCTCATACCTATCGTGCTTCAAATTTTGATGAATTGGTCGACTCGCCGATATTCGTTGGTAACCCTCAAGTGCATCCCTTTCGAGTTGGCGATGCCGAACATTTCTTAGTCAATCAAGGTGGCGATCCTTACTGGAACGGCGAGGCGGCGGCCGCCGATGTTGCCAAGATCGTGGCGGAGCATCAGCAGATGTGGGGCGCGGTACCTTACAAACGCTATTATTTCTTCAACATCATCGCCGAGTCTGGTGGTGGCCTGGAACATAACAACTCGACAGTTTTGATCACCAGTCGATGGAGTTTCCGCAATCCCAAAAACTATAAGAAGTGGCTCGGACTGGTCAGCCATGAGTTCTTTCATGTATGGAATGTACGTCGACTGCGACCGCGAGCGCTGGCTCACTACGACTACGAGAACGAAGTCTACTTTGATGAATTGTGGGTATCGGAAGGCATCACTAGTTACTACGACGAACTGGCTTTGGTTCGGGCCGGGGTTATTTCATCGAAAGACTACTTGGCTGCGTTGTCCAAACAAATCGAGACGCTGCAAACTGGTCCCGGTCGACTTAAGCAATCGCTGGTCGAATCTTCACGGGATGCATGGATCAAGTTCTATCGGCCTGACGAGAACTCATCCAACACATCGGTCAACTATTACATCAAAGGTGCCATCGTAGGCTTCTTATTGGATGCCCACATTCGCCAGCGGACCAATAACCAGAAGTCGCTCGACGACGTCATGCGCGGGCTGTATCAACGCTATGCCGAGAAGGATGGCTTTACCAACCACGAGATAACGCTTGTGGCCAGCGAGGTTGCAGGTAGCAATATGCAGAGTTGGTTTGATCAAACGGTGAACTCGACGACAGAACTGGACTACCAGCCAGCGCTTGATTGGTTGGGTATGGTGTTTAAGGCCAGTCCGGCGGAAGAAAAAGTTGACGAGGGTAAAGAGGCTGATAAGCCGAAAGCTGGCGAAGCGGCTGCTCAACCCGAGAAGACGCCCGAAGCTTGGACCGGTGTGACGCTCGATGCCAAGTTGTTCGTGACGCGCATTGTGGAAGATTCCCCTGCGTACAGCGCTGGATTGAATGTTGGTGACGAGTTGATCGGCGTGGATGGCTTTCGCTTGACCGAACCGCTGGAGGAACGGCTGAAGCAATACAACGTCAGCGACACGGTAAAGATTCATTTAGCGCGGCGAGGTAAGTTGATCGAGGTTCCAATGATCTTAGCAGCCAAGCCACCAGCCGCTTGGAAACTGGAGCCAGCCAAAGAGCCCACGCCGGCGCAGCGCGAGAATTTTGCCAGTTGGCTCAAGTGAGTTTTGGTGCACTTGATATCTGGTTTGGTCACAGGGCTGGTTTGGTCACAGTGCTGGCAAGTTAAACGCGTTCATCAAACAATCGATCACCCTGAATGGAGATGGGCTGCTTGGCGTCGCACTGAAGACTGATCAATATCGGCTGATCTTGATAATGAACAGCAGAGGACTGGGCCGTGACATGTTCAATCGTTCGCGCCTCGGGGTCGATGATCAAATAATGTGGTACTCCGTGTTCAAGGCACAAGCGTCGCTTCACGGTCGTATCACTTTCTCTAGTTGATTCGGACAATACCTCTACGGCAATTTCTGGTCGCTGTTCAAGATGCCGCTGAGGTTGTTCGCCACAAACTACCATCAAGTCCGGCCGGATGACCGTGTTAGCTCCGAGGATCCAGTCAAGATTCGTGTAAACCTCACACTCGCATGGTAGTTCGTCCAGTTGGTTACCCAGTACACGTGACAATCGAGATACAATGCGTTCATGGTGACCAAAAGGCGACGGTGTCATCGCGATTGCCACTCCATCAATCAACTCCCACCGTCCTTCCCAACGACGGTAGTCTGCGATTGAATAATTGGGTACATATCGGGTTGCTGAACTCACGGCAACGATCTCTCAAACGCCTACCAACCTAGCGCAACTATTACCTACCACGATGATACGATGCCAGTCGAGCAATTGAAACAAGACGTGATCATTATCGGAGCAGGCCTGGCTGGCTTATGCTGCGCCAGGCAGCTACAAACGCACGGAATTTCGTTTGTGATCTTGGAAGCGGCGGATGCCGTGGGTGGGCGCGTACGCACGGACGTAGTAGATGGCTTTCGCTTGGACCGAGGCTTTCAAGTGCTCCTGTCCAGTTACCCGGAGCTGCGACGTTGGTTGAATTTGGATGAGCTACAATTGCAAGCCTTCGTCAGCGGTGCCAGGGTACGTTATGGCGGTCGCTTCTATGAACTGGCTGATCCATGGCGCAGGCCTTGGATGGCGGTGACATCGCTATTTACCCACATCGGCTCTGTGTTGGATAAATTGCGCGTCGCCAAATTACGCTCCCAGTCTTTGGCGGGCAGCTATGCTGACCGCATGCGAGACCCGGAGCGAACGACGCTCGAGCATCTTGAGCAGCTAAAGTTCAGTTCACAGATGATCGATCGCTTCTTGCGTCCTTTCTTGGGTGGCATCTTTCTCGATGCAGATTTAAACACATCCAGTCGCATGCTGAACTTTGTCTTCCGCATGTTCTCCATCGGCCGTGCCTGTTTGCCGGCTCAGGGCATGCAAGCCATTCCAGAACAACTTGCAAGTGTAATTCCTAAGCAGCGACTGCGGCTGAACGAAAGTGTGGTAGCAATTTCACCGGGGGCGGTGACGCTAGGCAGTGGTCAGCAGGTTACTGCTCCCCGGATCGTCTTGGCTGTTGATGGTCCCTCGGCACAGCGATTGTTGCCAGCCAGTCAGGCCAATACTCGAGGTCGTAGTGTCCGCTGTTTTTACTACAGCGCGTCCCATCCGCCGTTCCGCGAGCCGATCCTAGTGCTCAATGGTGATGGCCAGGGCCCGATCAACAACCTGTGCGTTCCTACGAACGTGTCATCCGACTATGCGCCCTTTGGTGCAAGTCTCATTTCAGTGACTGTGCTGGACACTTGCTCAGGTGCATCCATCGAGGTGACAGAGCAGCAAGTTCGCAACCAATTGAAAGATTGGTATGGCGCGCAGGCGGAAACTTGGCGACACTTGCGGACTTATAGCATTGCCTATGCGTTACCCGATCAGACCTGCCCTGCCCTTGATCAACCGCAGCGTCCGGTGCGCTGCGGAGAAGGCATTTATGTCTGCGGTGATCATCGCGATAATGCTTCGATTGAAGGTGCGATGGTTTCCGGCCGCCGAGCCGCGGAAGCCATCATAGAGGATTTGTCTATCTGAATGCGGCTCCTGAATGCGGCCGATCAATGTTGCTATGCGTATGAGCAAGCTAGGTCGGATTATCGGCACACATGGCCTGGCACGGGGACTAGCGTCCAAGGCATTGCGCACGAGCGCCAGCATTGGGCTCACGACATCCCGGCTTGCATTCGTTCACCAAGTCGGCATCCGTCAATGCTAGCGTTTTCCCGAGCAACGATTGTCTGTGTCCCCGCGTGCGCGCCCGGGGCCTGCTCTGTTTTTGCTAGCAAATCGTGCGAAGAGAATGATTGCGGGGACACACATCATGTTGTATTGCTAGCAAAACAAGTGCGGCAACTTCTCAGGCATTGCGCGAGAGCGCCAGCAATAGTCCACGACATCCCAGGGTTGCATGCATGCCACCAAGTCGGTAGCGGCATTGCTAGCATTTTCTAGATCAGTGATTGTCAGTGTCCCCGTGTGAGCCAGAAAGGTGTCGGCAATGCTAGCGTTTCGCCGTGCAGGGATTGTCTGTGTCCCCAGTGGCCGCGCGGCAAGCAATGCTAGCCATTCCGGGAGACCATGCCCGGGGACACAGGTTTTGCCTTTTTTGCTAGCAATTACTCACGGATCCGGATGAGGCGATGCTAGCATTATCCTGATCGACAATGACTTGGCCACGAAAAACGCGAATGGCCACGAATCACATACCGAGCATCTCTTGGATTGAAACACCCGGGGACACACGCAATCGTTTATTGCTAGCACAAACGCACTTTGTCTGTGTCCCCATGCCTTTAGCCAAACCAGCGATTGCTAGCCTGGACGCCCGGGACACCAGCAATTGTTCGTTGCTAGCACAGCTCATTGCCTATTTCCCCGTTCCGCATTGATGGCACAGGAGCACACATATGGCACGGGGACACACGCATTCTGCTTTGTGCTAGCAATTGAAGGGTGCCTGTGTCCCCGGATGGTTTCCCTCCCCGGATGGTTTCCCCGCACCAGATCGGCGTCAGCCAATGCTAGCGTTTCGCCGCACAGCGATTGTCTGGGTCCCCGAGCGAGCCGGGGACACACCAAATTATATATAGTGCTAGCAAAGCATACGTGCCATCGTCTGAGGCGTTGCGCGTGCGCGACAGCGTTGGCCCACGGCATCCCAGGGTGCATTTGTTCACCAGATCGGCGTCAGTCAATGCTAGCGTTTAGCCGTACATCGATTGTCTGTGTCCCCAGGGGCACGCGGCAGGCAATGCTAGTGTTTAATGAGCACCGATTGCCTGTGTCGTTAGGGGCACGGGGTTGGCTCACCGCCGACTAGGTGCGTGCTCGATAGACGCCATGTAGCGGGCTGCTTCGGCAAGCGCTCGATCCACTCGATCGTCAATCCACGGCGTTTCATTGCGTGCACTGGCTATGAATTCAGCACTGCAATGGCAGCACTGAACCCAACGGCCGAGCAGTTCAACGTGGATTTCTAAATTGCGGCCACACGTGGGGCACGGCCTGATAAACAGGGCTCCTGACGCCATAAAACCTCCAAGTCGAGCAGTGGCTGAACATTCTAGTACATTGCTCATGGCGATAACGGCTTCCATTTAGCGACTGAGATTATTGCGCCTGCCCGGTTCTGCGTCAACCCTAATGCAATTCTAGGTTCCATTGAGGCAGACATGCGGGGGCGATGATCGTCTTTGTAGTTGAGTTCACGAGCGAGACCGGCCACGGACTGCGGGTGTCTACTCTGGGAGTTTGTCCCAGTAACAGGGATAACAAGCGCGAGGGAGTGCGTGACTTCCCCCACTGTTTGAAGCCAGAGTGAAGCGTTACAGTTAGCAACTGGCGCTCCCGGGAACATAAAAAACAATTGGAATCATCGTTTTGCCCGAATGATGATTCAGTTCCGTTTTCCGCATTGAGACCTTTGATCGACAATGGTCCAAAGTTGGACTAGCGCTGCCTATCAAGATGGCTGACAATCAATCACTACCCGCCGGAGGACTACGGATGCTCATTAAGATCGCGGACTCTCGACCAGCCATGGGCAAGTATGTGGCCACAGTGGCCGCCGCTCATCTTCAACAAGTGCTAGCAACCCAGCCTGAAGCCAACTTGGTTGTGGCGACTGGCTCCAGTCAATTTGAAGTTCTGGATTGCCTGATACAAACCACGGGCATCGATTGGTCACGCATCAATGGCTTTCATTTGGATGAGTATTTGGGATTGCCAAGTACGCATTCGGCCTCGTTCTGCGGTTACTTGAAACAACGGTTCGTCGATCGAGTGCCGTTGAAATCGTTTATGTACTTGGACGGTACGATCCCAGCACCCGAGTTGATCGCCCTGGCATCGGAGCGACTAAGAGGTCGCCGAATCGATTTGCTGTTATGTGGTATTGGCGAAAACGCACACCTTGCGTTTAACGATCCTCCGGCCGACTTCGAAACCAAGGACGTTTACAAGGTTGTCGAACTGGACGAAGCTTGTCGACGTCAGCAGGTGGGCGAAGGCTGGTTTGATACATTAGACCAGGTACCTACCCAAGCAATCAGCATGACCATTCATCAGATCCTGCAAGCAGATCGTATCCTGTGTAGTGTCCCCGACCGACGCAAGGCCGAAGCAGTGAAGGCCACATTGGAAGGCAAGCTGACACCGGACGTGCCCGCCTCGGCGCTGAGCCATCACCAGGCGGCGACGTTGATCCTGGACACAACCAGCAGTTGCCTGTTGAGCGAACAGACCCTGGCCTTAAGCGAGCGCATTTGAAACCATGAAACGGTATGTGGATCTTCAGGTCAATGGGTTTATGGGGGTGGATTTTAACGACCCCAAGCTGGACCAGGCCAGCATCATCAAAGCCGCCAAGTCGATGCGTGATGACGGTGTTGAATCAGCATTGGCGACGGTGATTACTGGTCCCCTGGAGGCCATGTGCGCTTGCCTGGCCAATGTGGCTCGAGCGATCGAGGCTGATCGACAGGTGGCTGAGGTTATCGGTGGTCTGCATGTCGAAGGGCCATTTATTAGCCGGGTCAAAGGTTACGTGGGAGCCCATCCGGCTGATTGCGTTTTGGGTGATGATGTCGCAGCCCTGGATAAACTACTGCAAGCTGGTGCCGGACATGTCAAATTAGTGACGTTGGCTCCTGAAGTTGATCCGCAGGATAAACTGGTTCGCCATTTGGTGGATCGTGGCATCTTGGTAGCAGCCGGTCATACCGACGCATCGGTCGATGATTTACAGAGATCTATCGACGCCGGTTTGACGCTATTCACACACATCGGTAACGCTTGTCCCCAGCACGTGCATCGGCACGACAATATATTGCAGCGGGCGATGAGTCTGGCCGGCCAGCTCAAGATTACTTTCATTGCCGATGGATGGCATTTGCCGTCGTTTGTGGTGAAGAACTTGTTGCGATGCGCCACGTTGGAGCATCTTGCTGTCGTTTCCGATGCTATCGCCGCCGCTGGTTTGGGACCGGGCGAGTTTCAGCTGGGCGATCGTATGGTCAAGGTTGGCAGTGACAAATGCGCACGCAGTCCAGATGGCGAGCACTTTGTAGGCGCCGCGGCTACCATGGCCGATGCTGATCATTGGTTGACCAACGTCGTGGGGTTGTCGGCAGCTGATCGCCAAACCTTGCTCTATGACAACCCGAAGAAGTGGCTCGCCAGCGTTGCGTCGACGACCGCTTAGACGCAGGACCGTTCACATTTAAGTGGAGCAGCGCAAGCTGCCCGGTGTTTCTCCGAGAAAAGCCAGGTGGAACCGGACGGCTCGCGCCGATTCCGCTTTAAGTAGATGGAAAATTGAACGGTATCGCGCTTAGACGACTGGTTAGACGACTGGTTAGACGACCGGTTACACGACAGCCTTCGATTGGCAATTTTGCTAGCCGACGTCGCTCACGGCCAGCCATCCGCTATGACGCGCGATAACTTGCCGTTTCAACTTCTGCAGATCCTCGGCGGCTAGCGTCGGGTCGGCTTGGAGCATGGCGCGGGCCACGCTCTGGGCTTGAGCTACCAACTCAACATCGCGCGCCAGATCTGCGATTCGCAATTCCGAAGCGCCGTGTTGACGAGTGCCGATTAGATCGCCAGGACCGCGCAGTTGCAGATCCAACTCTGCCAGTTCAAAGCCGTCGGATGTCTTTTCGAAAACCTTTAGGCGCTGGTTGTCTTCAGCGTCGCTGCCTAGCGATGCGAAGGCACAGACGTAGCCTGTATGTCGACCGCGTCCCACTCGACCGCGCAGTTGGTGCAGTTGGGCTAAGCCTAGCCGATCGGCATCTAGAATGGTCATCACCGATGCATTGGGGACATCGATACCAACCTCGACAACCGTGGTCGCGACCAGGATATCCAGTTCGCCAGCGGCAAATTGCGTGAGCGCAAGTTCTTTTTCGCGACTGTCCATTTGTCCATGCAACAACCCAACGCGGCGGTGCTTGAAGCGACCAGCCGTTAAATCGGCTGCCACGCCGGTGGCACCTTGCACTTCTTCATCTTCGCTGGAGGAGTGAACGCGAGGTGCGATCACAAATGCCTGCCTGCCCTGTTCGATTTGATCGTCAACGAACTGCCACCAGCTGTTCATTGTCTCAGGTTGGCCCAGGTAGGTGCGCACATCGCTACGGCCCGGAGGTTTATCGCGAATGATGGAAACATCCAGATCGCCAAAGGCGGTCATGGCGATCGTACGTGGGATCGGTGTGGCGCTCAGCACCAGGTAGTGCGGTTGATGCTCGTCGTGCCGAATCTTGGCTCGCTGCTCCACGCCAAACTTGTGTTGTTCATCGATGATGACCAGGGCCAGCTTGGCAAACTGCACATCGCCGCTGAGCAAGGCTTGCGTGCCCACGACGAGGTCGATTTCGCCTTGAACGATTTGATCGAGCAAGTGGGTGCGTTGGGAGCGAGTCAGTGAGCCGGTCAGCAAACCGATACGTACGCGACTGGACGCGAGACTTTTGGTTAATGAGACGCAGTGCTGCTGAGCCAATATCTCGGTCGGGGTCATCAGTGCCGCCTGAAAGCCGTTGGCTACGCAGAGCAGCATGGCATATTGGGCCACGACCGTTTTGCCGCACCCGACATCGCCTTGTAGCAATCGATTCATTGGTCTGGGCCGTTGCATATCCTGAGCAACGTCGTCAATCGCTTTTGTCTGGTCGCCAGTCAGGATATAGCCCAAGCGGTTCAAAATGCGGGCGTGAACTTTGCCTGAGACGGGTAGCTCGGGTGCCAGTGCGGTCGCTTGCCGCGATAATCGTTGGAGACCTACGGCCAATTGCAGGACCAGCAGTTCCTGTAGGACAAACCTCTGGCGGGCTTGCGCGGCCAATTCCAGGCTATCGGGCCAGTGGATTTGGGTCAGTGCGTCCTGGATCGATAGCACGTTCAGCTCGCGACGAATTCGCTCGGGGAGCACTTCCTCGACCAAGGGAATCAAGCGCTTGATGCCGGTGCGAAACATCTTGCGCATGCTGACTTGTTGCAGGCCCTCGGTTAGCGGATAGATGGCCAGTGGTTTCAGTTCTTCTGGGATCTCACCTTCCTCGAGTTTGACGTAGAGAGGCTGGACGATCTCCCAACTGGTGACGGTAGAACGCAGAGTACCGGTGGCCATCAGCCTTTTGCCGATGGTGAGATCCTTCTTGCGAAAGGCTTGGTTAAACCAGAGCAACCTCACGCAAGACTGATCGTCCAAGCGGATCAAAGCCCCCAGCATGTGCTTGCCGGCTTGCGTGACACGCTCGTCAAGATCGACGATCGTACCGATCACGCTCACTCGCTCGTTTTCGCTGAAGGTTTCGCTGTTACGGATGGGTGCGACATCTTCGTAGCTGCGTGGAAAAAAGAACAGCAAGTCCAGAGCGCGGTGAATATTTAATTTGGCCAAAAGCGGCGCCCGCATGGGGCCAACCCCAGGGACAAACTGAATTGGTTCGAACAGCTTTTGTGAATTTAGGGGCGTTTCGGGCGCCAGGGCGGTTGTGTCAGGCGGCATGACTAACTCCTTTCTTCATCTGTTGTAGAGGCCTGACAAGTCCATCAGCGGTTGCTAAGGCAAGAATACCCACGAAATAAATATACCCAAAATCTCTGCGGCGGAACTTTTGTCCATGGCTGCGGTTTCATAAACTGAAGCGCCCTCGGCAATGTTGTCAGCCAGGCTGCCAGGTAGACCTGTGGGACAAAGTCGTCATCGACGAGTTGTTCCGGTTTATGGGTAGCCAAAGTAGTCAATCAGCCCGCCGGGGCCTCGGTAAAAAGGTGGTTCCAGCAAGTTGTGTGCTGCTCCGGTCACGCTGGCTGCCTGTTTTCTGAGACTTGTCAAAGCGCTAATTCAACCTCGTCGATTCTTATTAAGGAGAGCCTCATGTTGTCGCGTTTCGTTCATGTGGGAACAACTCTGGTTGTTCTAGGCTTGATGGCTGCCAGCGTTCAAGCGCAGGGCGGCGGTCGTGGTGGACCTGGTGGCGGTCGTGGATTTGGTGGTGCGCGTGGTACGGCCAGCGATCTTTTGAACATGCTGGCGACTCCTGAGATTCGCAAGGAAGTCAAGCTGAGTGAAGAGGGATTCGCGGCAGTCGACAAGATGCTCAAGGAAAACGACGCGGCCCGGCAAGCCATGTTTGGCGGCCGTGGACCCGGTGGACCTGGTGCTCCCGGCGGCCCTGGCGCTCCCGGTGGTCGCGGTCCTGGCGGTCCTGGCGGTGGTCAACCGGATCCAGAGCGTGAAGCACGCATGAAAGAAATGCAAACTCGATTGGCCGACTCCCAGAAGAAGGTCGATGAAGCTGTAATGGGTGCCCTGTCGGATGCTCAGAAGAAAAGTCTTGAAGAACTGAAGGGTGCCAAGTTTGAGTTCCCAGAGAGCCTGCGCAGTCCGTTTGGCGCCATGGGATTTGGTGGTTTCGGCGGTGGATTCGGTGGTTTCGGTGGCGGACCTGGTGGTCCAGGCGGCCCTGGCGGACGCGGTGGCGATGCCCCATCGGATGCTGACCGTGAGAAGGCTCGAGCCGAACGCGAGCAGCGAGCGAAGGAGACTGCCCAAAAGGCCCAGGATCTGCTGGATGAAGTGTTGCCACCAGAGGGACTCGACCGTTTGATCGGCCTGTACGTTCAACTGCGCGGCACCACGTCGATCACCGGCGAACTGCCTGCCAAGAAGCTCGGATTGAGCGAAGCAGACATTGCCAAGATTAACGAAGCTGTCGATGCGGCTCGACGTGAAATGATGCAAGGTTTTGGCGGTGGCCGTCAAGGTCAAGGTCGAGGCAATCGTCCTGAATCGGGCACCTAAGATTTTGCTTGGATGTTGATGCTAGGCACGATGACGCGTTTTCGGCTCATCGTGCCATTTAGGTTGAACGATACGCCCAGGTGGGATGCAGTGGCAACTGCGTCATGAGTTATCAGGCGAAACTTGGTTTGAGGGCATTCATGGCAAGGCGGCTGGTCAAAACGAAACTCTCTCTCGGTCTATTGATGATCGCAGCCGCCTCCAGTGCGCCTTCAGCTCGATCGCAACAAGCGGACTCCAAATCGAGTTCGACAGCTCAAGTGTCAGCAGTGCAAGTCTTAGCAGCGCAGGATTCAGCGCCGCAGGTTGAAGTACGAACCAAACCCATCGAACCGGGCTCGCCCCCAGCACCCTCTGCGACGGGTGTGCGATCGCTGGGCGCGCCCAATGGTCCGCGCCCAAGCTCCCCTGGCGGTCCACCCAATGGTCCGCCGGCTCGGTCTGGAGGTCAGCATCGCGATGGTGGGCGGGGCAGTCGCTTTATTATGGAAGCCGTGCGCCGCGATGGCGGTCCGCTGGAATTGCTGCCGCTGCTCAAGAACATGAGCGTCTGTAAGGAAATCGGTTTGGATGAGCAGTTTCAAACCAAGCTGAATACCTACCAGGAAGAGATGCAGAAGCGTATTGATGAAGAACGTCGATCTGCGGAGAGCAATCCCAGCACCAACTGGCCCAATCTCTTTCGCGAGCGATTGGAAAAGGAGAACGAGCTCTTCCAAGCATTTATGAATGAAATGCCCGCTCATCAGCGCGATCGACTGCTCGAGATCTTCGTCCAGTATCGAAATGTACGGGCGCTCAGTAACCGGCTCATCGCGGTCGATAAACTCGGCATGACCAACGATACGGCGGCGAAACTCAAGAGTGACATCAATCGTATTCGCGATGAAACGATTCGCGAGAGCATGGACGAAATGCGTCGACTCTTTGATCGGAACGTGCAGGACAACGGCGATTTCAAAGAGCACCGTCGAAAAAACAACGCCAAGATCGATTCGCGTATCGAAAAACTGATCTCGAAGTCGGACCTCGAGAAACTGGCTACACTGCGTGGGAAAGAGGTGCCAATCGAGCTGCTCGATAGTATCGATACACCTCCTTTGCGCCCCAAGCCACCTGGTAGATAATCGCGGTGCACCAATTGCTAGGCAGCCCGTGCCCAGCAGCCCGTACCAAGCAGCCCGTACCAAGCGGGCACTACCAAGCCGCCAGTGCTACGATCCCAAATGGGATTGTGGTGACGAGTTTAGCGATGGATCCCCATGCGAATTGCACTCTTTAGTACGAAGCCTTACGACCGCCAATTCTTTGAGCAGGCCAATGAGCGGTCCCAGCATGAGCTGACTTTTTTCGAGCCGCGTCTGACGGCAGAAACCTGCGCGCTCGCTCAAGGATTTCCGGCGGTATGCGCCTTTGTCAATGATGTCTTAGACGCGCATGTGCTCGAACAGTTGTTCGCCCAAGGCACGCGACAGATAGCACTGCGGTCGGCTGGTTTTAACAATGTCGACCTGGCCGCCGCTCAGCGGTTGGGGCTGTCGGTGGTTCGCGTGCCCGCCTATTCGCCGTATGCCGTTGCCGAGTTTGCGGTCGGACTGATCCTGACGCTGAATCGAAAGATCCATCGCGCCTACAACCGAGTCCGTGAGGGTAATTTTTCGTTAGAAGGATTGTTGGGTTTCGATTTGAATGGTCGAACCGTCGGTATCGTAGGCACTGGGCAAATTGGAGCTGTGGTCGCCAAAATCATGGCCGGCTTTGGGTGCACGTTGCTGGGCTTTGATGTGCACCCCAACCCCGATTGCGTGGCCTTGGGGATGCAGTATGTTTCCATGGATGAGTTGTTTCTGTCGGCCGACATCATCAGCTTGCACTGTCCTTTGACGCCCGATACCAGATACTTGATCAATCAACAAAGTATCCAGCAGATGCGTCAAGGTGTGATGATCATCAATACCAGTCGTGGCGCTGTGGTGGATACGCGGGCAGTGATTGAAGGTTTAAAGTCGGGGCGTATTGGATCGCTCGGTTTGGACGTTTATGAAGAAGAGGTAGACTACTTCTTCGAAGATCACTCTGCGGAATTGATCGCCGACGATGTGTTGGCTCGTTTGTTGACCTTTCCCAATGTCATCGTCTCGAGTCACCAAGCATTTTTCACCCGCGAAGCGCTGGAAGCTATTGCGAGAACGACCTTGCAGAACCTGACCGATCTCGAGCAGACCGGCCAATCGAAGAATCAAGTTCATAAAGCCAAATAAGTCTATTTGCTGAACCAATCAACACTGAAGCAGACTTTCATCATGGCGCGCGACGCGGGGATATTGGGGCGACTGAGTTGTCCTTTGGCGTTTGGTTTGTTGCGTTTGGGTACGGAAGATCGGCCGACGCGCGAAGAAGCTATCTCGTTGATTCACCAGGTGCTTGATGCCGGCATCCGCATTCTGGATACGGCGGATACCTATTGTTTAAATGAAAAGGATCTGCACTACGGCGAGCGACTCGCGCTGGATGCTGTGCAGAGTTGGTCGGGACCGCAGGCCGAGGTCAATATCATCACCAAGGTCGGGATGGCTCGACCAAAAGGCCGATGGGTACCAGCCGGCAATGCTCGTCAATTGCGAGAGGCCGTCGAGGGCAGTTTGAAAGCCTTGAAGTGTGAACGTTTGTTTCTGGTGCAGTTGCACGCCAAGGACACACGCGTGCCGTATGAGGAGACGTTGATCGCCCTGGCCCAACTGCAACGCGAAGGCAAGATCGAGCATCTGGGTTTGTGTAACGTGAATCCGCCTGAATTGCGGCAAGCTCAACGGCACTTTGAAGTCATGAGTGTGCAGAATGAGTTGAGTGTTATGGATCGTAGCGCGGCCAGTAGCGGTATGCTCGAACTGACACAGCAATTGGGGATCCCTTTTTTGGCCTACCGGCCCTTGGGTGGGCATGCCAAAGTAGAGAAGTTGGAAAAGAATCGAGCTTTGGCGCCGTTGGTCAAACGCCACAGTCGTCCGCCGCATGAGTTGGCTTTGGCGGCCGTACTGGCATCCAAGCCGCATGTGATACCGTTGTTCGGCGCGCGGCGGTTGAGCAGTTTACGGTCGTCGTTGAACTGTTTGTGCGTTGAATTGGACGAAGCAGATCTGAGCGCGTTGTACACAAAAATCAGCTTTGAGGCCTCACCGGAAGCACTGGCGGCCATTGCCCCACGCGTCGTGCCCAGCGACTTACCCAAGCTGCTACCCAACCAAGGCCCTGTGCCAGGAGCCAAAGAGTCCACTCAAACGCCTGCAGGGCCGGAGGAAGTGGTATTGCTGATGGGGATTCAAGGAGCGGGTAAATCGGAACTGGTCGAAGCGTATGAAGCGGCCGGTTACGCGCGGCTCAATCGTGATTTGTTGGGAGGCAAGCTGGATGACTTGATTCCGCAACTGCAGGGCGTACTTGAAGGTGGAGCGCGGCGTGTGGTGCTGGATAATACTTATCCGACACGCATATCTCGCGGGCCCGTGATTGCCACGGCGCACGCGCACCGCTTGCCAGTGCGCTGTCGGTATTTGGCGACCTCGGCCGCCGATGCACGTTTCAATGTGGCCCTGCGAATGTTCAAGCGTTACGGCCGCATGCTGGGCCCTGAGGATATGAAGGAGCTTTCCAAAAGCGATCCGAATTTACCGCCGCCAGTGGCCATGCAGCGTTGGCTGGACAGTTTTGAACCACCGGCGTTGGATGAAGGTTTCTCAGTCATCGACGAATTGCCGTTTGTGCGTCGCGCCGATCCGCAGTTGATTAACAAGGGATTGTTGCTGGATGTCGATGGTACTTTGCGCAAAACGAAAAGTGGTGAGTTGTATCCCACGACTCCGGAGGACATTGAACTGCTGCCGGGACGCCGGGAAGTGTTGCAGGGATGGCTTGATCGAGGATATCGGTTGTACTTTGTTTCCAACCAGAGTGGGGTTGCATCCGGCAAACTGACCCTGGCGGCGGCGGATGCCTGTTTTGCCCGGACCGTGGAACTGTTGGGGCTGCCGGTCGAGGAGGTGGCATATTGTCCCCATTCGGCGTTTCCGGTTGGCTGCTTTTGCCGAAAACCCATGACTGGTTTGGGAGTGCAGTTGATGATCAAGCATCAGCTTTCGCCCAAGGAACTGGTGATGGTTGGCGATATGGACAGCGACGAGGCGTTTGCGCGCGGCTTGGGTGCCCAATACTTCGACGCGGCCGAGTTCTTTGGCCAATAACGGCGACGGGGGAACGCGACGGCAACGCTGTGAAGCATTTTAGAAAGCGGGTAAGGTTGAGGCCCGTGAGGGCCTCATACCTCCCCATCGTCGCAAGAGGGTCGATTCCCTCTATTTACCGGCGTGCATCTTTCTTGCACCGGGCGACCCCGTAGGAATCGCTCCCTTTAG
>JADLDX010000431.1 GCA_020846515.1 Pirellulaceae bacterium | reverse complement strand
CCAACCGTAACGCCATCAGTACCTGAAGCAACGTTCCCATCGAAGAATTGGCTTCGCCCATCTCGAGGTGATACAAAGTCGAACGGCTAATTCCTGCTCGCTCCGCGACCTGACTTGTCGTCAGTTTACGCCGTTTTCGGGCAAGACGCAGACGCTCGCCGAGTTGCTCCAGGAGCCGTTGATGGTTCGGAAAAAGGACTGGCTTATTGCGAGACAATTGATCTAGAGCCTATTCAAAATCGTTCATTTTGATTGAAGTATAGATCAAAAGTGCGTTTTGTCAAAGATCGCGTCGAATCAAAGGGTCATTTCTCGAATGAGCCAGGCCTACCAAGCTTCAGGAAGACTCCCGTAGTCGCAATGTCCCAACTCACAGCTTATCACCCAGGACGAACCGTCCTGAGTATTTTCCGGCTCGGGGCTCTTTTGGTGCCACCGGTAAACCAAGACATGAACAGGCGGCCTGTCGCCGTGCGCTGGAGGCGGTCGATGCATGGTCGAGCTTGAGTTGGGCAGCAAGTGAGTTAGGAGTTCATCAATCGCCCTTGTTAATGTTTGTTGGCGGGGCCGCGTTGAAGCCATTGATAAGCCCGCAGGGCATTAAGTGAGCAAAACTGTCGGGTCGCTTGTTCGCCGCGCTCAAAAGCATATTCTAGCGCGAGCCGCTGGAGTGTCTGGTAATCAGCCGCTCGCTCGCTAACCGGCCAGTTACTGCCGAAGATGACTCGCTGGTCACCGAAGGCTTGCCAAACGACGTTCATGTAAGGACGGTAAAAATCGAGTTCGCTTGGCGCCGGCTGGCCTGTGTGTGCAGCTCCCTCAACCAGCGCAGAGACTTTCACAAAAACGTTGGAGTATTGGGCCGCTTCAGCTATGCCGGCTTGCCATGCCGCTGGCGGTGCGTCCGACGTGATTCGCACATTACCAATGTGGTTGAGCACGATCCGCAGCGTCGGCAACTTGCTTGCCAGCCTCCCCAGCACCGCCGGTGTCTCGGGACCTCCGTTCACATCGAGCGATAGATCGAGTTCTGCCAGGAGCCGGAGATCTGCGAAATCATTCTTGTCGATCAATTGCTGCACTACAGCGACGTTCGCACGAATGCCCCGATAAAGCGGGTTGCCTGCAAAACGCCGTAGGTTTTGTTCAAATCCAGGTTCGCCGAGTTTGAGATTGCCGACGATTCCGACGATAAATGGATCGTCTTTGGCCAAATCCAGCAGCCATTGGTTATCCTCGACCCAGGGACTGGCTTCGACAATCACGATACCCGTTACTGCGCGGAACTTTTGGAGAGCACGCAGATGTTCGGGCAGCACTTTGCGATACAGAGTCGACTCTTTAGCCGGCCACGGCACGCCTTCGCGTCGCGTAGGATCGTAGAAATGTGTGTGGCAGTCGATGAGCTCAAGATTATCTGGACCATAGAGCGCCAGCGTGGATTGTAATCCCAGCACTGACATGCCAACTGCGGAACATGCTAAGAACGATCGACGTTGCATGAATACTCTCCAGGTTGAAAACACATAGTGTTACGCTGCGCTACCAAGCATGCTTCCCCAGGGCTGCCATCTAGTCGTCGTCGCCCAGTTGGCCGCCAAACAATGCAAACACCGATTTTACGTGGCTCACCAAGCTGCTCACAAGCACACTGTCACTGGCTGAGATGGCTTGGGTTGGAGCAACGTCACCACTTCTTTCCGCGAGAACGAGAGCCGCAACCACGTGCTGTACATCCACAGGCAAATTGGTGACCTCCTCCAGTTTAATGGCAAGATCGAAAAGTACTTCGCTCATGGAAGCGTCAATGTTGGCTTGTCCTTGCGCATTGATTGTGATGCCAGGAACAATAGGTCGGTTGGTGGTCATATCTCCCCAGCTTCGTAATAAATCGTCATCTTAAGCACATCGACCGTTATCGAGAGTCCCCTGCCACCGATGGTGTGTCGGCGTGCTCAAGACAAAAGCGCGAGTGCCTCATGCATCGATCCATCAGCGAGTGTGAAGAGAGATAGCGTATCATGAGCCTTACGATAAGCGTGGTAGCCGTTTGGATTCCAATTGACTGAGCAGAAGGTCGAGATTCCATAAGCACCTCTAGTTAATCGTGAGTGAGCAAAAGTTCCGATTAGCTAGTCAGTATTCCTCAGAACGCAAGGGTCTCTTTTGAGCGCCGCCTGTTCCTATTTGCGAGAACAGCCAGGTCAACGTAAGATAAAGTTGTCGAGACGTGGTTTTACCCGATGGAGTGCGATATGGCGGATACAACAGAATCTTTCCAAGGAATCTTGCAGGGGCAGTCCATCAAGCTGGATCGCCCACCAAGCCTCCCTGATGGCTCAAAAGTCAATGTCACCGTTCGTAAAGCTAAGCTCTCGGCATCGGAACGAGCAGACAAGCTGAAAGAGCTATTTGGTGGCTGCGCCGAAGATGCCTCAGATCTTGACCGCTACATGGACTGGAACCATCAGCAGCGACGACTCAACCGCCGAGGAGAAGGTGCTTGAAGTTCTTGATTGACACCAACATCTGCTCTGCGTACCTGAAAGGTGATAGAAACGTTTGGGGCAAATTTCTCCAGTATTCTGGCGGATCTGCGATCTCTGTGATCACAGCAGGCGAACTTTGGACTTGGGTACAGCGTGGGAACGCCGGTGCTCGATCTAAACAGACTGTCATAGAATTCATTGATTCTATGGACATCATTGATGTAGACCTGCAAATTGCGCTGGAGTACGGAAGGCTTCGAGGAACTCTGCTTGACGCAGGAACTCCGATGCCCGACATCGACGCCTTGCTCGCTGCAACAGCGTTGCATCTTGATCTGACTCTCGTAACCCACAACACAGCCGATTTTTCCTCCGTGCCCAACCTTCGATTGCTTGATTGGATGCCGCCTTAGTCAGAAGCAGACTAGCTAGCCGATGGCTGACAGATAGTTAACCGCCAACGTGCCTTTTGATGACCGTCGTTGTCAAGCGGCCAGCGTTAGTGATCTGAAGCTTCCCCATCAAAATCCGTGAAGTTGTTCCTTTTCTCTGGTGGTGAATCGCAAGCCAACGCGTTGCAAATCGCCCTATAATGCTTTCTGCCGGAGTTACCATCTGACTAAACTGCTTATCTGCCACGCGTATTTGCACCACGCCTTACGAAGTTATCGCTCATGCTCAAGCGACGTCATCTAACTTCCGAACTCCTCGAACCCCGACATCTGTTGGCCGCTCAATTGGTAGAAGACATCAATCCTCAGCGATACGGAGAAGTGTTTCCTGGCCCTATGGTTGAAGTGGGTGGCGTGGCTTATTTCTCGGCTCACTCTGACGGATTCGGTGAAGAGTTGTGGCGCACCGATGGTACACCTGCCGGAACGGTCTTGCTCAAAGATATCCATCCCGGTACCGGTAGTTCGGACGTGCAGAATCTCGTCAACGTCAACGGGCTGCTCTACTTTACTGCCAACGATGGCGAGCGGGGTAACGAACTGTGGAAGAGCGACGGTACGGCAACAGGAACTGTACTGGTTCGTGAACTAGTACCTGGGGCGACTGGCGTCGAGGTCGGCCTGGCCACAGCGGTTAACAGCACACTATTCTTCAAAGCTATCATTCCCAGTGTCGGCTGGCAGTTATGGAAATCCGATGGCACACCTGACGGCACGCAACTCGTGGCATCGGCTGCGGGCAGCGACAATCGTTTTCCAATTGCCGATATGGTAAACGTTTCGGGCACACTCTACTTCTCAGCGGATATGAGCCAAGATGGCACAGAACTTTGGCGCACCGATGGCACACCAGTTGGTACGACACTAGTCAAGGACATCAATCCAGGCTCGCGCGACTCAGTTCCCTACAGTCTCTACAACTGGAATGGCAAGTTGATCTTCAACGCCAGCGCCCCAGTTGTCGGCCGCGAATTGTGGATCAGCGACGGCACCAGCGCTGGCACAAAATTGATAGCCGACTTAAACCTGAGCGACAACGACGCCTATCCACAACGCTTTAAGAGCTTTGGGCGCCAATTGTTCTTTGTAACCGAACAAGGCGAGCGTTTATGGGTGACCGACGGCACCGCGCAAGGTACGAAGCTGCTTCTGCAAGTGCCCCCCAATACGGGATTGATTGCGAGCATGCTCGAACTCTCAGGCAAAATCTATTTTGGCTTTGGTAACTACGACAAGCTGTGGAGTTCCGATGGTACAGTCGCTGGCACCGGTCCAGTGACCGATCCTAGCTTCGGAAACCTTGGCGTACATCCAGCAGCCGTCAACAACAATGTCCTGTATCTCTTGGGCAATGATGCGCGTGGTCCCGAGTTGTGGAGCTATATCCCGACTTCATCCACCCTTCAATTCTTAGGGGACATCGTACCCGGCGGTAATGGCTCGTATCCACGCAACTTTACGATTGTTCATAACCAACTCACTTTTTTTGCGGGCGTTCATGAGTTATGGACCAGCATGGGCACGCCGGGCACAACTCAATTGGTTAGCAGTGCACTCAACCAGACGGCCAGCTCGAATCCACGCAACTTGATCAATGGTCAAGGCGTCTTATATTTTTCAGCCAACGAGTCTACGTACGGTTCGGAGCTATGGCGCAGCGACGGCACCGCCGCGGGAACTTACCTGCTTAAAGGAACTTCCTTTTACCCCAGTGTCACGCGAGGTGTGGACGAATGGGTACCATTTGTGGCTATCGGCAGGACCCTTTTCTTCTCGTCCGAGTTTACGCTGTGGCGCAGCGATGGCACGTCTGCCGGCACTATTTCCCTCGGCAATAGCCGCTTTCGCAATATCAGGGACTTAACGGTCGTCAGAGACAAGGTTTACTTCGTTGCCGACGACGATCAGCACGGTGGGGCTTTGTGGGTCAGCGATGGCACAATAGCAGGTACGCGGTCTTTGACAACCGAACTCATACCTGGACACGCAATAATCAACGCACGGTTGCTGAATCTGAACGACGAGTTGGTTTTTCGAAGGATCACTCCCCAAGCGGTGGAGGAGTGGTGGAAGAGCGATGGTACCCGGCCAGGCACGTCATTCTTGATTCGACCATCGCGGTACAACATCTTCGATATGTTCACCCTCGACGGTCGGACACTGTTCACGCAGGGCAACGAAGTCATAGGGCTGGATTTTTGGAGATTCAATTCCAACGGCCAGCCAGAACGTGTCAACACATTTTGTCCTGGTGCCCCCTTCGAGACGAACCAAGGTGTAGTGATTGGCACAAAGTATTACTACATCAGCATGACCGCGTGTAACTTTGGCAAGTTTGGTGTTTGGGAATTGGAGGGAACGCGCAATCGCTTGATCGCAGAGGTCGATGAACCAGTCGGGCTAACCAATGTTAACGGCACGCTGTTCTTTGCTGCGGGCACTGCTGGCCAAAAACGTATCATGACGTTCTCTGCCAATAGCTTGACAGTAGCCGGGACGCTGCCAGCCAAACGCTTGTCGAACTTCACCAGCGCAGCCGGTATGTTAGTGTTCAAAGCGCACACGGCGTCCGGTGAAGAACTGTGGATGAGCGATGGAAAGTCTGTGCAACAGCTGGATGACATCATTCCCGGCTCTGGCGGATCCGACCCGCAATCTCCCACGGTTGTTGGCACGAATCTGTTCTTCTCTGGCTGGGGAGAAGGCATCGGTCGCGAACTTTGGAAATTGGATATCGATCGTCCACCAACAAGTTTGACCTTTACCGGCGCTCCTATCAATGAATCCGCGGCCATCGATACATCCATCGGGACTTTTGACGCGATCGATCCGAACGGAGCAACACAACTTAAATATTCCTTGGCAGTTGGTGGCGGCGATGACGACAACGCGCGATTCACGATCGATGGCAATGCGCTCCGACTTGCGTCTCGTTTGGAGTTTGAAGCCGAT
>JADLDX010000430.1 GCA_020846515.1 Pirellulaceae bacterium | reverse complement strand
TGCGGCGCACACACCCTCCCCGAAAATCTACGCTGAAGGCGTGATTTTCGACCCTCCCTAAGCTGCGCTTGGGAGGGTTAGTTCTAACCCTCCCGCTGCGTAGCAGTGGGAGGGTCGACTGGCGTCAGCTCAGTCGGGGAGGGGGCTCGCCTCGACTAACCAAGGCACGAAGTACTTCGCTGCGGACTCGTCTGTGCGTCGCACGCACCCTCCCCGAAAATCTACGCTGAAGGCGTGATTTTCGACCCTCCCTAAGCTGCGCTTGGGAGGGTTAGTGCTGCTGCTGCTGCTGCTGCGCAGCAGCAGCGAAAACTGGACGAGTCGCGGAGCGAATCGTCTACGGTGTCAGCGCCAGACGCCGATGAATCTTAGATCGCTCAGCAGACTGCGAAGCAAGAAGGCAATGTTGCGTAGGTAACGTGGGGCCAGTCGTTTGGGTTCGCATATGGAACGGTACAACCATTCGCAACCCAAGAATTGCCAAATGGTAGGCGCTCGACGCGCCGTGCCAGCCAGGAAATCGAACGAGGCACCGAGTTGGATGCTCAGTGGCACCCCCAGCTTTTGATGATGGTCGTGAATCCAGCGTTCGCCTTTGGGTTGACCGAAGGCGACTAAGAGTATGTCGGGTCGGGACGAACGAATATGCTCATGCAATTCGTTTTGTTCCGCGTCGCTCAGCGTGCGGAATGGCGGGGCACAGGTTCCGGCCACTTGCAACTCGGGGAACATCTCCTGCAGTTTCTCCGCGGCTTTCTGGGCCACTCCCGGTGCTGCACCCAAAAAGAACATGCGATAACCGCGCTCGGCGGATAATCTCGCCAATTCGAGAATCAGGTCCGAACCAGCGACTCGACCGGGCAGTCTTCGAAATGTTAAACGACTGCGCCAGACAATCGGGAAACCATCAGCGATGTTCAGATCGGCATCGGTGTTGATTTGTCCCAAATCGAGGTGCTGGGAACTGAGCATCAAGTAGTTGAGATTGGCAGTAATAAAGTAACGACATTCCCGCGCCGCAATGATTTTATCCGCGCGTTCAATCACGTCCTGCATGTTGACAATCGCAAAGTCCAGGCCCCATACACGTGTGGTGGGAACATCTGGCAACGATACTGGCGGCTTTGAATCGACAGGCTCGGGCAAAGCCGGGGATGGCACCGCAGGCACTGGTAACGCAGCGGGCGATGTGGCTATGGGTACGGGTTCTGCCGCGTGCGGCAGTGCAGGTGAAGCCGACGACTGGAACACACCCGCGACCGTAGCCGTTTCGGCGGGTTGGGGCTGGATACCAAAAGTGAACGACTGATCGACCGTTGGGCCGACAGGTGCCAAGAGGTTCAAGGGAGTTGGTTGGGTCATGGCACGGACTTTCAAAAAGTGCTTGCGGGGTATACGCAACTCTAGGTCACCACTACACTCCAAGAGAGGCGCAACGGCTCAAAGTCAGCAGTTGACGACGGCGTGGATGGCTTGTAACGAATAGACGCTTAAATGTAGGTAGCCACCGCTGCCAAGCGGTGGATTGCGTCTTCAGCTGGGACCACCGTCTGGCGACGGGTGGCTACAAGAGTCCACCGTCTGGCGACGGGTGGCTACGAGAGTCCACCGTCTGGCGACGGTGGCTGGTTAAGCGAAGCAGTGTTGGGTAACGAAGGGACGATTGATGAAGGCTGTGGTAATAGTGGTGGAAGGCGTGGGGGCTGCTATGCTGGGGCCTTACGGTTCTGCAACATCGACCACGCCTGCTCTGAATCGATTGGCATCGACATCGTTGGTGCTGGATCAATGTTTTGTGGATGCGTTTGATCTATCGCCACAGCTGCGAAGTTTATGGACGGCGATGCGCGCTCCGCACACGCAAGCCTCTACGTGGTCGCTGTGGCAAGAACTGGCCGACCATGCCATCCCAGGACAATTGGTAACCGATTCGCCCGAAGCGGCTCAAGTGGCCCAAGATTGCGGCTGCTCTCAGATCACACTGGTGGAAGTTGGTGTGGCTGATGCTACGGCTGACGCTCCAGCCGAAGCGGCAGAAGATTGTTCGCTGATGCAGGTGTTTGCTGCCGCCATGGAGATCTTGGCTGGTGAATCGCAACTGGGCGTGGTGTGGATTCATGCGCGCGGGTTGAGACATGCGTGGGATGCGCCGTTGGACCTGCGCGCCGCCATGGCGGACCCAGAGGACCCGTTGCCACCCGACGAGATCGTGGTACCGCATCTGGAATTGGACGTAGATAGCGATCCGGATATTGCCGTGGGCTGGGGACAAGTGGCGGCTGCTCAGATCGCCGTGCTCGATCAAGCCATCGATGCACTCGACCAAACGATTCAGTCACGAGCCGACGCGGCCGATTGGACGTGGATGTTCTGTTCCACCGGCGGCGTGCCACTGGGTGAACACGGTGTGATCGGCACGTCGTTAAGATTGGGCTACACCGAGGAGATTGCGTGCGCGGCGATCATTCGCCCCGCGCATACTCCGCCGGTTGGCACTCGTCGGGCCGAACTGTGTCAGTTGCCGGATCTGCCCGTCACGCTCTTGCACGCGATGGGGCTCTCGCTGGCTGAGCAGACGCAACTCTGGGGACGCAACATGTGGCATAGTGGGCCACCGCAAATATCTACGGCCTGGCCTGTCGAACATACGCTGGCCTGGATCGAAGATGAGCAGAGTCTGTGGATTCGCACACCAGCCTGGAGCCTGGTGCAACCTGATCCATCCCGCACTCAACTATTCGTTAAACCCGATGACCGTTGGGAGGTCAGCGACATTTCTACGCGTGGTGCTGAAGTGATCGAACACTTACTGGGTATCTTGCCACTCATGCGTCTGGCTGCCCAACAAGGTGCGCGATCTCAATTGCCGTCGTTGGAGGACTGGCTGACCAGCATGTGTCGGTAGCCAGGGTGATCGATAGCGACTAACGTCAATGTCCGCCTGGTTCTGCGATGAGAGCGTCTCGAGCGACCCGGGAGCGCTCGCGCCGAATTCGCTTTCGATTGCTTGAAGAATGAACGATAGGACGCTTAACGTGTACCGATCGGACGCTCGCCACTAACGGTGCGCACAGGATTGCTGCCAACATCGCTCGTTGGGCTGGGACGCTTAGAGCGTGGTACCCATACCGTGTTCTGACGATGAAAGTTGTTCAGGAGCAATTCATGTTCAGCGACGATTCGTCGGCCATCGGACAATGTGTAGTACACAAAGACCAGCACGCGATCGCATTGAGGCGTTGGTCCTGACAGCGGCAGCGATACATGGATGCCTTGACTACTGCCAATGGGTTGAATCTTGCTCTTCACTTCGGACGACGAGAACGTCCAGCGTCCGATGCTGGCCTGCTTCTCTTCTCGGGATAGGTCGAGCGCGATCACCATCAAGTCAGCCGGCAGCGGGACGAACTCACCGGCTTCGTTCAGCGGTTGCAAGACCAGGTAGAGTCCTTCGTCGCGCCCCGACTGGTCGTTACTCATGGCGCGGCAAAGCGAGGGATGGAATTTCATCTCGACAATGCGCGAATCGGTCGGCATGGCCGCCGTGGGTTGGACACGCGCCAGTTCGACATCGCTTCCTTCAGTAGCTGATCCCGTGACGTTGGCCGATGCCAGGCGAGCTGGTAATGGGATCTTGCCTAACTCAATTTCTAGGTCGTTGTTGGTGTGCAGTGTGACAGGCGTAGCGGGATCACTCTGCGGCTTGGGGATCACTGGCGGTAGTGGTTCACCTGGCACAATTGTTGGCGGTGTCAGATCCTGAAGATCAAACGGCACATCGACGCCGCCCGGCGAAGATTGTGGTGGAGGTAGTGGATTGGCCGGCGCACTGCGTTGGAACTCTGGAAGATTCAAGGCTGGAGGCAGCGTACTGGGGGAATTGTTGGGCAAATTATTGGGTGGAGTATTGGGTGACGCGGTTGAGTCGCTGGGCATCGCGGGAACGACGTTGCTTGGGGATCGATTGCCCGTCGGTGGCGTGTCGAGCGCAGGGGCTGAGTCGGGTGCAGTCTTAAGCGATGGCCCAGGCACTGTGTTAGACGCAGCACCAGAAGGTTTAGAAGAGCTGCCACGCGGGACGAAACTCTCGCTGGAGTAGCCATCTTGAGGTGCTGGAATCAATGGCTTAGGCTCGCTCCAACGTGACCCTCCGCTGCTGGGAAGCGAGTTCTTCAGTCGAGCATTTTCTGCTTGCAGCGCAGCTAGCTCGTGTTCCATCAACCGATATTCACCATCAAATTCGTAAAGCTGATCCTCGAGATCACGAATTTCAGCCGCCATGTTTTCGACGTAGACGTCGGTGTAGGCGCGTCGTGCACAGCCAGGGGCGGCGGCAACGATGGCGAGCATACTAGCCAGCCACCACCCAGATCGTCCCGTCCAATAGCTCATGCTAGCATCGCTCTTGACGATACTGGCTGGAGTGATGGTGGAATGAATGGATGGGCTAAGTGGCACGCAGGGGAAATCCCGGAAAAAATCACGACTTAATTCAAGTTTCGGAGTGCGCAGGCCGACAATGGGTCGCCAAGGGAAGGAAGTACAGCGCGGGGCGCTTTGAAGTCAAGATCATCTCCAGTGGATCAATGCGTTGGACGCTGAGCCGGCTAATGCCCGCTGGTTCGGGGCACTGGGCTGACTAGCACTGGGCTGGCTGGCGATGGCTGGCTGGCGATGGCTGGCTCGCACAGTAGCTGCCCGCCTAATCGCCCGCAGCGCGGCGAAGACGGTCGGCCAGGGCGGCGTTTGAATCGCCCGCGGGGACTTGTTGGCAATAGACGGTCGTCAAACCGCGTCGGTCGACCTCGCGCAGCGCTTCATAAAATGCCTGAGCATATTGCTGCACCGACGGGTAGATCATTTCCCAACCGAACGTTTGGCCGTGAGGAGGACCGTTCAAACCTAGATAGGCCGCGTCGGTCGAGCCGTCGATGTCTGCTGGAGTTTCAACCAGTATGACTTTCGCTCGCGGCTGATAGTGCGGATGCAATCGCCCTGGAGAATTGTCGCCCGGCTGATGCGACACGCCGGCCATTACTACGTTCACATTCACGCTGCGGAGTTGTTCTAACGTCACGCCTCCAGGACGCAATACGCGCGCGGGATTGCTCAGACAATCCACGACCGTGGACTCCAGACCAATGCGTGACGGATCGCCGATTAAGATGGCGTCCAGTTCATCACCAAAATCTTCTAAGACGCTCTTGAATGTCGTCGCACTTGGTCGCCCCGATCGATTGGCGCTCGGGGCAGCAATGGGCAAACCGGTCGCGCGGAGCATTTGACGGGCCAGGTCATGATCAGGAATACGAACGCCGACAGTCGATAGACCAGCCGTCACTGATGGGACGATCGAGTCGCTTTTAGGGACGACAACAGTCAACGGGCCGGGCGCCAAGGCGCTGAGCAATTGGATAGCCAGGGGCGGTATGTCGCGCGCGGCCAAATGAAGTTGTTCCAGGTCCGCCAAATGAACGATCAATGGATTGTTACCGGGCCGACGTTTGAGTTTGAACAAACGCGCGACCGCTTCGCCATTGGTCGCGTCAACACCTAAGCCATAAACGGTTTCGGTCGGAAAGGCGACTAGGCGTCCGCTGCGCAGGAGATGTGCGGCTCGAAGTGGATCTCGGGTTTGTTCAACGGGCATTAAAGTTTGTTTGGGTTAAACTGCCGAACTGCATCAAGTCATAGGTCACTGCCTGGCGGCAGTTGCTGGAAATACGAACGCAAGAAATCGATGGGTTCTTGAACGTGCCCAAGCCAAATTTTGACATCGGCAGTACCACCATGTGCCCAGGCTAATAACAGCCCCAAGACGGCCAGGTTTGCGGTCGGCAAGAACATCCAGCAGAACTTGGCTCCCACCGATTTCAAATCGCTTTGATCGCGATGTGTTTCACGATAAGTGCTGACGATATGAAAGCCAAGGGCGACTCCCAAGAACAGGCCGGGCCAGGGAAGTATCGGGATGGACATGAGATAGGCCATCAACAGCAGGGCTATGGCTGCCGTTGGGAAAAAGTAGGGTGCCAAGGTAATCAACCAATTTCCGCGCCCCATGAAGCGTACTTCACCGCCGCGGCCCAAGGAAGCCTTGATGGCCACGACCCGATGCCCTGTGGCCCAAGCAAAGATCGCGTGAGTTAACTCATGTTCGACCGTAATGAGCCAGCGACCAATCGTGCTGGTGTCTAGCCAGCGGCGCCACAGCATGATGAAGCCGCCTGTACCAATGGCTAGTGGCAATACGCCCAATGGTTGACTGAGCACATGCCCGATCAGTCGCAACAGTCCCCAGGCAAACAGAGGCAGGGCGGTGAGCATGCCCACCGCCACCGGCCATTTGAGCCATTCAACAGCGTAGTCGATACGCGCCGCCCATATACCACGCGTGCTCATAAGCTATTCGACATACGATAACTGCTCGACATGTGAGAGCTCTGTTTCGAGTGGATACCGGAGGCTGCCAACGGATGGCAGCCTCCGATAGGCTTTGCTGGTGAATTTACGTCCGTAGTCTCACTGCTGTAATTGGCTGAGCGTTACCAAATCGGAGTGGTCAGACAGGCTGCCGGTTTCAACGGTTTCAACGGCGCCGAACAGCGTGTGGCTGCTCGCATCGTGGATTAAGACATTGAGCAAGGCACCGGCCTGGCGCTGATGACCATTCCACACGACAATGCGATCGCACGGTGTACGTCCTGTCATCTGGCAAATCTCGCCAGTTTCATTTCGTTTGAAAGCCAGTTTGCTTGGCCCCTCGACCAGAACTTCCACGCGTTTTCCGAGGAATCGCAAATTGTCCTCCTGGCAGATCAGGTTCTGCACGGCCAGTAGTTCGTTGTTGCGAACTTGTTTGACCTCTGGAGAGACATCGTCGACATACAGGTCGGCGCCCTTGGTCCCAGGTCGCACCGAATATTGAAATATGAAGCTATTCTTAAAGCGACATTCTTTGACCAAATCGACGGTGCATTGAAAGTCTTCATCCGTTTCACCGCAGAAGCCAACAATAAAATCGCTGGATACGGCTGCGTCTGGCAAAATCGTACCAATGCGCTGCATCATGTCGCGGTAATCTGCGACTGTGTAACCACGTTTCATGCGCTTAAGCACTTCATCGGAACCACTCTGTGCGGGCACATGGAGGTAAGGCGAACATTTAGGCAAGTCGCGAATGGTTTCCAGCAAATGAGCGGTCATGTCCTTGGGGTAGTTGGTCACGAACTTGATTCGCTGGATGCCATCGATGCCATGGATCATCTGCAGCAGGTCGGCCAGCTGTGTCACTCGGTCGCCTTGGGTATAGCGATAACTATTGACGGTCTGACCAAGCAAGATGATTTCTTTGCAACCTTGCTCGGCCAACACGCGTGCTTCGGCGACCACTTGCTCGGGAGCACGCCCCTGCTCCGGTCCGCGTGTCATCGGCACAATGCAATACGTACAGAATTTGTCGCAACCGATTTGAATGCGCAGATAGGCTTGAAACGGCGTCGGTCGCATGGTGGGATCGCGCAGCGGATCAAAGGTCTCGTGACTGCGGCGAATCTCTTCTTG
>JADLDX010000429.1 GCA_020846515.1 Pirellulaceae bacterium | reverse complement strand
GACGAAACGCTGGGCAAGTTTCTTGGCCGTTTGAGCTTTTACACAATCTTGATTGGTTCGGCGTTAGCCATCTTGGCATACAAGGGTGTGCCGGTAGCCGGCGCGATGGCCATTCTAACGGCGGCAGGCTTTGCGATAGGCTTGGCCTTTCAAGGCACGCTGAGCAATTTTGCTTCGGGCGTCCTGCTGTTGGTCTTTCGGCCGTTTAAGGTGGGCGACATGGTGATTGCGGCCGGCGTGACGGGCAAGATCAATGAGATCGATCTGTTCACGACGACGTTTGACACGCCCGACAACCGACGGTTGATTGTTCCCAACAGCGCCGTGGCGGGTGGGACGATTGAGAACATGACCTACCACGCTCATCGTCGTGTCGACGTGACGGTAGGTGTCGCCTATGCAGCTAGTTTGGATGCTACGCGGGCGGCGTTGACGGCCGCGGCGTTGGGCATGTCGGACTTGATGATCCAAGGAGAGAAGCGGGGCTACCAAGTGTTGCTTGGACAGTTGGGTCCCAGCAGTGTCGACTGGACGGTACGATTTTGGGCGGCTACGGAGAATGTTTTTTTAGTACGTGAGCGGTTAACGCAAGCGATCAAACAGCAGTTAACAGAGGCGGGAATAGAAATTCCGTTCCCACAGATGCAATTGCACATTTCTCCGAAATCTGTCCAGGAATTAGCGCCTGAAAGTGAAGAGCATGCGGCCAGTATGCCCGTGCGACCGCGAATGCGGCGCGTGGGGGGCGAGGCGGCGTGAGGACCAGACGAGTGGTCTGAACGAACGAGCGAGTCAAGAATTTGGAAAAAATGGGCAGTTGGCGGGCCGTAGGGCCTAGATGGTTTGTCCGATTTTCAGTAAACATTTCCCTTCACGCGACGGATTTCCTCTTGTCGGAACTCCGAGCGGACGAAAAATGATTCTCAATGTGTTTTTGTGGAACTGTGAGACCTTACCGGAGTCCAAATAAAAGTGCGTGCAAGAAAGTGATCGCAGAGACCCAACGGTCGAGCGAGCACAGCACGTGGCAGATGGTTAATGGGCTGGACGACACTGGGTGTATCCTCCCCTCAAACATGCCAAAAGCCCGCAAGCGGCCATCGAGCCCACGCGACGAGTAGCCTTAAGGCCAAGTGGACCTTCTCAAGCGGTCCCGCCCATGCCCCTAAGCCTCAGCGTGGTAAACACAACTCGACGGCCCGCACTCCTGAAAAGCGGTATTGCTGCATGAATGCGGCGAAGAATTGCCAAAGAGCGTCGGCTGACGGTTTCACGTTGGTTGTCGTTTATCTATGAAAGGGGTGCAATCCACCTGTATGCTCACCGAAACCCTGGTGCCGCACGCAACGCGGCAAGCTCAACCTGTGTTGTCTTTCGAATTGGCACGAGAGTTGGGCGCGCGTTACGGAACGCCGCTGCTGGTCGTGTCCCGTCCGAAACTCATCGAGACGTATAACAAGATGCGGGAGTACCTGCCGGGCGTTGAAATGTTCTACGCCGCCAAGGCCAATCCTGATCACCATATACTTTCGACCCTTTGCGAGCAGGGCTGCTCTGTAGATGTCTGCTCGTTCGGTGAGCTACAAGCTGCGGTGCGCGCAGGTTTTGCGCCCGACCGTATGCTGCACACGCACCCATGCAAAACGGAGAGCAATCTCCTGGATTGTTATGAGTACGGCGTGCGCTGGTTTGTGTATGACAACATGCTGGAACTGGAAAAGATGGCTCGGCTAACCCCCGACGTCAATCTGCTCCTGCGTCTAGCTGTGTCGGCTTCGTCCAGCATGATTAATTTGTCGGCTAAGTTTGGTGCGGCCCTGCCCGAAGCTCTTGGATTGGTCCGTGCCGCTCGTCGCCAAGGCATGCGGGTTCGCGGCTTCTCGTTCCATGTTGGTTCGCAGTGCCTCAATCCTGAAGACTATCGCACGGCTTTGAGCCGCATTCGCGAAGTGTGGGATCGCTGCGCCGACGATGGCATCGAACTGGAAGTCCTCGATATCGGTGGCGGTTTCCCCGCTCCCTATCGTACCGACGCGCCTTCGATCGAAAGCTTCTGTCAGTCGATTCACAGTGGCTTGGAAGATGTCTTCGGAGATCTACCGATCCGCTTGATAGCTGAACCAGGCCGTGGCATGTGCGCCGAAAGCGTTTCGCTGATCACACGCGTGATCGGTAAGAACACGCGTTGGGATATGCCTTGGTACATCATCGATGATGGGTTGTACGGCTCGTTCTCAGGTAAAGTCTTCGATCATATCGATTACTCGATCCTGGCCGAAAACGCCGACTCACGCGAACTGTATCCATGTGTACTGGCTGGTCCGACCTGCGACTCCAGCGACGTGGTTTCGCGAGATCAGATGATGCCCGACTTGGAAGTTGGCGAAATCCTGCTGGTGCCCAGCATGGGTGCCTACACTTCGGCTTCGGCTTGCCCATTCAATGGCCTGCCCGTGGCTAACTCCATCGCTATCGACTAATCGTTTCAGATACAGCTTAGTCCCGTTCCTACGCCCATCGGGCGCGGGAGCGAACCAGATGCCAGCGCCAACGCGCTGGCATTTTTTATGGCCATATGTCTCACGCATAGGCATCCCTAGCGATCCGCCGTAGAATCAAACCGGTCAACTCCACCGTTTGAATTCTTCTGTTACCAAGTGAGCGTTTGTGCAATCGCATTGGGTTTCGCGGATCGCCGATTGGATTGTTGACCATCCACGCTGGAATATTCTGCTGCTGGTTCTGGTCACATTTTTTGCTGGCATGGGCTACTACGATCCCCAGTGGCTAGTGACCCGTCCGCTTCAAGATGCAGATAAAGCCAACAACCGATTTCAG
>JADLDX010000428.1 GCA_020846515.1 Pirellulaceae bacterium | reverse complement strand
TGACTGTGACTAGTTGGACAGCGCCATCTGGAACTCGATTGTTTGCTAAACCGGCTGGCTCATACTCAACGATCGATGAGACTGTTTGCCGAGACCACATCAATACGACGTCCTCTTTGATTCGTGCTGGATGGTCATACACCGCGAGAGAAGAGAGTATCGCAAGAGGATTGGCGCGATACAAACGCTGTCTTCCTCTGGCGTCTTCTCTTTCCTCTCGCGGTGTAGAATTCCGGCTTGGAAGTCGCGAGCAAAACGGTCGGACGCCACCAGCCAATAGCCGATCAAACGTGGCGCTGTTCACAGTGTGACTATGACCAGTGTGACTTTGGCCAGCGACTATGACCGGTGCGTCAGCGTGGGTTGAAAGACTGTCTGATTGAAAAACTGTTCATGATGCTCATGGCCGAATCATCGATACGCAACATCAAGCGCGCGCCGTTTCGAGTAAGTTTGAAGACACGGTCCATCTCCGAAACGGTACGCTGAACGTACGCCTGGATGGCTTTCCCAGTTGGGCTGTCGAGTTGATCCGACGATGTTGCGTTGGCGAGCATGCGTTGAACTAGTTTCTTCAGCAAGCGATTCCAACTTGCCTCAACCTGCTGCGCGTCACTTTCGCTGGCGGTTTCAAAAATCATCGGAACCTGCAACTCCATCGAGACTTGCATGCGCGCGGCAACCATCGTGATCTTGTCAATCAGGATCAACGCATCCGCCTGATCGGGCTGGTCGAGCGTAGAGACCATCTGTTTGAGTTCTTCTCGAACAGGGGCCAAGACAAATACTGCCGAGATGTGGCCTCCGGCTGGATCGATGCGCGACAATTTCTGCGTCAATTCTCCGGGGGCGTGTTTGCCAGCGAGCACTTGATTTAAATGCTCGGGTCTACCAAGCATTGCCTGGCGGTCGTTCAGGAAGGTGGCAGCCATACCACGTTGTTCTTTGAGCATGTAATACTCGCGCTGGCCTACTTTCTCCGGCTCCATCGATTGGAAGAGCTTGCTCTGAAGCTGGGCAATGCCCACCTTTTCTCGGCTAGTTACCAGGCAGGCGGCTTGCGGTGGACTGCCCAGACTAGGCGATAAGATCACATCAATGCGTTCGAGCTTTAGCGGATCTATGCCCACTTCGTCGAGCCCACTGGCGGTAATGATTTCCCATGGCACCAGCCGCAATGATTGATCTTGAGCCATCAAGGGAACCCGAAAGGTAATGCAACCCATCGAGTCTGGCGGAATGTAGGGCAGTACTTGAGCAGCCAAATTCGTAGCTGGCGCTGTCGACTGCGCCAACGCAGCTGAGTTCGCCAAGGAGATGGTCAATAGGACCATCATCATCAGGCGTGAAATAATCTTCCACCTCGGCTGGATGTGCACGCTCAATAAATGCCTGATCGTCAATGGGCGTATCATGATTGAAGTTACTCGTGAATGGTTGTTTATGGCAGGAATGGTGGCGTCGATCTTTAGTCGGGCTAAACCGGACGCTAGCGCGTTCCGGCTGATTAGCCGCAGGGCGTTAGCCCACGGTTCTCCGCCCACATTAAGATCGACGCCGGAATGGTAGCGGGTGTTTGGCCTAGGCTCGTGTTTGGGCTAAAGTCGTGACTTGGTTGTGAGCATTTATGGTTCAACGGTCTCGCCACCATTTCGAGTTAGCAGACCTTTCAGCATTTGAGGATCTATGGTCACCGAGATGGCTCGCGCGGAGCCGTCCAGTAAGCTGGCTTGAAAGATACCCGTGGTATTGCGCAGCACAGCTGGATTGTCATATGGATTCACGTCGTCTGGTTTCGTCCAAGGTGTTGCTGCCTGATCTGTGGTTTCAACGATGGCGATCGTATTGGAGGTGCCGTCGGTGAAATCACGCAGCCTGAGTCGCTTGCCAGGTTCGGCAGCCAGTTTGGGACCGGTGGGCATTTGGTAGACCGTATGGCCTGGTTTAGCCAGCGAGTTGGGATGTCGATACGAATCGGGCATCAAGGGCAGCAATTTTATGTTGTGTGGACTATCCCAGGGTTCATCGAGATGAAACTGCTCGTAGAGTTGTTGTTGCTCGATGAAGGGCAGGATCTTCACGCGCCAACTCAAATTGCTCTTGGCTTCCGTCTCGCCAGGTGCAGGAGGCTCTGCATCGCTGGGGAGATAGCGATAGGCCGATTCATAATTGAGTATGCCTAAGGCTAGTTGCTTTAGATTGTTAGAGGACTGCATCCGACGAGCTGCCTGGCGGGCGGCTTGGACGGCTGGCAGGAGCAAGCCGACCAGGATACCACCCTGACTGAGCGTCAGTTGCTGGCCTTCGATGAGCAACAGCAGACGATTGCCACTGGGTTTGAAGGTCGCGTAACGTTCGATCTCCGGTGCCAGTCGCTTCAAGTAGGCGATCGTGGCCATAGGCGTGCGACCTGGCTCGTTGGCAGCCTGCTGTGCCATGGTGCTGATCAGCATTTGCATGCCAACCTTCACGAGACGTGCGAGCGAAGCGTTCACTTCTAAAGCGTCCTGCGGATTGGCCGTCTGCAGCATATAGGCTGTCACCGGTTTCGCACCCAATTGGACGCGCATGGCCAGCATGTCGGTTTTCGCGATAATCAGATCGACATCTTGGGTGATCTGTGGTACCTGTTTCATGGCCGGCATTTCTGTGGCACTGGCCAGCAAATCGCGGACGGGTTCGATGGCCACGACCAATGAAACAGCGCTGGGTTCGCCTAGGCCGCGCGCCATTTTGCGCAGCGGTCCATCATCCGCTGGTGACGAGAGGGCTCGCAACACAAACGCCTTGGTACCGACCAGTGCTTGACGTGGATTCTTCGGATGAATAACCACGCCGTCCAGACCAGGCGCTTCAAACAACTCAATACCTTTATTCGCCTTGGGATCTAGCGGTTTGAAACGACCCATAAATTCCTCTGGAATCGCTTCGCTGAATGTCACCAGGCCGCCCGCTGGTATGCCCGCAAAGTTAGGCACACCGACGATGGCATCCACGCGTTCGATGGTGAACGGATCCAGACCTATCGATTCAAGGGACATCGCACTGAACACCTCGACCGGCAAGGAACTCATCATCTCGGATTGACTGATGGCTCGCGGTTGCACGGTCAGCATCGCCACGGCGTCTGGCGTTACCAGTTGCAACACTTCGTTTGTCGTGGCTGATGCTGGTGCCTGAGCTTGGATGCTAGTGCGCAAAACGCAAGACACCAGAGTCAGCACTATCAGCGTAAATAGAGGCCTTGATGACATGTCAACATGTCTCCAGAGATGGCGAAAGAGGGGCATAAAACTCATGAGCGTCCACTGGAGCCTCTTCTGAGCTTCCAACGGCAGATCCGACGTACGGGGAGCATTATAATCGCGGAGCATGCCAAGATACAACGCAACGGATTACCCACGACGCAGCCATTATTTGGCAAAGATTGTAAGATGGGCACTCTTGCCCGTCATCTCGATTTGAACTCGGGCAAGAGTGCCCAAGCTACGATCCAAGCCCATTATTTAGCGACTATCAAACCACTACACGGCCACCATTAATCTTCTGGTAATCCTTTCCGCAGCCACCAAGTTTCCCCAGGTTGCCACGGCACTACGTGTAAGCACGTGGACGCGTCCATGTGCTTAATCTAAGGAGCTACTGGGGATCTTGTGCCAGGAGTTCGAAGGACTGGCTGCCGTAGGGCTGGCCGTTGATTTGAACAGTCACCGAGTGCGTTCCAGGGTAAAGCCTGTAAGTAGTGGCAGCGGCGTGTAAGCGATGTCGTTTACGAATAGTCGTCGATTCGCCGGCCCCCAAGCTTATTTGCCGAAGCTTGTGAACTTTCGTCGAGCGTTTGCCCCCGGCTTTGACAAAGTCGATCACGTAATCGATGACTAATGTTTCATGACGTTTGGCCAACAGACTCAAGGTTAACTCAAACGTGTCGCCCGGATAAAGACTCGCAGGTTCAAGTAAGAACTCGTGGACCTTGATCTGGGGACTGGTGGTAAACCCCAAAAACTTCATGGCCTCTGAATCACCACGTTTGATCAGCGTACGCAAGGCATGTTTGATCATCCACTTGAGTTCAGACTCTCGCTGTCGGCCTTCTGCTTGCCAGCGCTGCAATGTTTCCAATACCAGTTGTGGCTGCTTCTTGGAGAGGTCATTCAAATGATTGGCAATCGAGCGCGTCACGTAACGTGTCGTGTCGGCATGCAAGGTATCTAGCAGCGGTAAAGGCAGCGTTGGATCGATAGACAAACGTCCAGACCAAGGCAGCAGTGGCCGCGTGCCCTCGCTGACCAAACGACGCACATGGTAGTGTTTGTCCGTGGACCAACGGACTAGTTCAGCCAACGTCTGCTCCGGATGTGCATTGATGAAGGCTCGAATGGCGTCTTCCATTGAGAAGCGTTGGGTAATAGCCTTCAAGGTCTTGAGCGACAAACTCAGATGTTTGGCCGATAGTCCGTTGCGGACCACATATTCACCGAGCGCAGCGAAAATGAAGTCGCCGAAATCGTCGTCCGTGCGAGTCGGATCCAAAGGCGGAGGCAGAGCGGCCAAAATCTGCTTGGCGGCCGACCGAAAGTCAGGATCCAAATATCGCTCGAGGATCGTGGCGATATGAACAATTCTTTCCTTCAGTTCAAGCTGCAGCAGGCTCTGCATGGTGTCTCGAACAAACCCGGTTGCATTAAAGCTGGAGTCCGCCGAACGAAACAACTCCGCGAGATACTCAACGCGATCCCGATTGAATAGCTGATCCTTGAGGCTGAAGCCGGTTCCCGTTGTTTTTTTCATGCTTAAGCCTGCAGCGACCACCGAAGAGACGATCGAGCGTCAACCGCGAAGAGGCAAATAGATATCGGTCTTGATTTCGCTCTCGGGCGTTTTCGGCGACGGTGTACGATAGATTTCGAAAGTGCCGGTTCGCTGTTGCTTCAGTTTTTTAAAGCGACATAGTTGATTGGCCACGCTCCAACCATTGCCCAAGTGACGATATGGGCCGATATGCTCCACGCGAAAAGCTTTACATATCGGCAGCGACCAGGTCTTTAGGGGCGAGGAGGCGGGGATAGTCACATCAGCGGGTATCAGATAGCCGCTAATGTATTCGAAGACACCAGCGTTCATCCGAAACTTGGTATAGACGGAAACCATACCCAGGTCGGTGGAGGCGCCCAATTTGCGAAACTCTTCCCGTGCTTGCTCGAAGGATCGATCCATGGCCGTTCCAACATTGTCCACCGCACAACTGTCAGCAATTCCGGCCATTCGCAATGGGCCGACCTGTTCCTGTCCATGAACCTTGGTAACCGAAGGGATGGTGCCAGATTCAATCAAGTCCTTGAGCATGGTTAAGCCACGCGTATAATCCATGCCAATCAAGGTCTTGAACATGGGAATCATCCAAAACAAGAACCAAGGCATGGCCCCATCCATAGTCCAGGTCACTCGCGTCCCTGACCGTTCGCCAGTCAGCTTGAAGGCTGTCTGACATGTGGCCTTGAAGGGCTTGAGGAATCGCAGCTCATCGTCGACCAATTCACCAACGATCAGCTTTTTGTGTTCCAACTCACCGTGACCGGTGATCTCACCTTGCCAAGCATACGTAGACCCCAAGGCGGCTGGATCCTTGGATACAGTGACGCGCGTCGTCGGTTCGACGATCAACCATGGAGACCAGGTTGTCCAAGAGCCGAAATCGGCGATGATCTCATATACACGCTCTGGTGACGCACCAATAACGATCGATCGGTCAAGCTGATATCTGGGCATCAGACTGGGGCTTCCATAATCAATATGTTACACGGCTGAATGTTACGAATTGCAGGCTGAGCCGTAGCCACTGTCGCCAGACGGTGGAAGCGTTTCAGGGGATTTTCCACCGCTTGGCAGCGGTGGCGTCGAGCGCATCCGCGAGTCTCGACGTAGATAGCATATCACGTTGATTCAGTTGTCAAGCCAACAGTTCCGTAATCACACTTCCACCAGTAATCTTGTGAGGCCGATTCTCGCGAGCGACCAAGGTTTGCTGGGAAGGGATGCCAAGAGCATGCAGAATCGTAGCTGCGAAATCCAGGGGTGAAACAGGAGAAGAGGCGGGGTACGCCGCGTGGCGGTCGCTGGAGCCATGGACGAAACCGCGTTTGATGCCGCCACCTGCCAGCAGACCGCTATAACAAAACGGCCAATGTTCCCTACCGGCGTTGGCTTTCGAGACTTGAGGGCGGCGGCCGAACTCACCCACCCAAGCCACGATCGTCTCGTCCAACATACCGCGTTCTTCTAAATCGACCAGCAGTGCGGACAGCGCCGTATCGGCTGGTGGAATTAAATCGTTCTTTAAACGATTAAAATTGTTGCCGTGAGTGTCCCAGAAGTTTTTACCGTCGTTGTGCCAGTTAACGGTCACGAGCGGCACACCATGTTCCACTAACCGCCGAGCCAGCAGGACGCATTGACCATGAATATTTCGTCCGTAGCGTTCGCGTGTTGCCGAGGCTTCTTGGCTAAGATCAAACGCATTTCGAACTTTATCGGAAGACAGCAATTGCATGGCACTATCGCGATGCAACTGGAAATTAGAACTGTGCCGCGAAGCATACTGCAATCGCTGGGCATCCAGTACCTTCAACAACTCAACGCGTGAGCCCAAGCGATCGAGACTCATCTCGGCTGGCAATGACAATCCGCGTGGTTGCCAGTCCGCTTGATTGGGGTCACCGGTCAATAACATCCCATCGAAGGCCGAACCGAGCCAGCCGCCATGTTGCCCGGGTGCTTCTCCGCCGGGCGCGGCGGGATGGAAAGCTTTCCAGGGCATAGCCACAAACCCGGGCAAGCCGCTCTCCGAGTTACCAGATTCGAGCGATCGAATGCGTGACACCAGGGCACCCAAGTGCGGTGAATCTTGAGCACTGGGCGGTGTGTCGTCACTCTTCAGTACCGGAGCCCATTGTCCAGTCAACGTGGCATGGCCGCTGGACAAATGCGCCGGATCGTCATGAGTCAGTGAGCGAATAATCGAAACGCGATCGGTCAGTTGGGCTAAGCGGCTAAAGTGTTCGGATATCTGAATGCCCGGCACGCAGGTTGAAATGGGTTGAAACTCACCACGGATCTCAGCTGGCGCGTCGGGTTTGGGATCGAAGGTTTCTAGCTGGCTAGGGCCTCCCCACATGAACAAAAAAATGCAAGCTTTCGCCGGCCGTTTCGGATAGTTAACCTGCTGTACTTCAGCCCATGCCCGGCCAGCGGCCAGGCTTGCCATACCAACGCCCAAAGCCGATATGCCACCAATTTGCACCAGTTCTCGGCGGTTCAATCGCCAAGCCTGGCGAAAACCGGGGCATCCAT
>JADLDX010000427.1 GCA_020846515.1 Pirellulaceae bacterium | reverse complement strand
TTTTATTTGCAGCCCGCAGTGGGCGGACGCATTTTGCGCTACGAGTTTTGGAGGCGTTTCTTAGAAATCGATGGGATCGTGGCCATCAAAATTGCCCCGTTCAATCGCTATCAAACGATTGATGTCGTGCGCGCCGTGATCGAATCCGGGCGCGACGATGTGACGCTGTACACGGGCAATGACGACAACATCGTCCTGGATCTGATTACGCCTTATCGCATGTCCGTTGGTCAGCACCATAAAGAGCGGCGCATCGTCGGCGGATTGTTGGGACAATGGGCTGTTTGGACCAATACTGCCGTGCAGATGCTCGAGAGTTGTCATCAAGTCAGTAAGCAGGCTGAAATTCCAGTCGATACGCTGCGACTAAACATTGAATTGACCGATGCCAACGCCGCCGTGTTTGATGCGGCCAATGGCTTTCAGGGCTGTATTGCCGGTATCCATGAAGTGCTGCGCCGCCAAGGGTTACTCGAAGGCATCTGGTGCCTGGACGAAAAAGAAACGCTAGGGCCCGGTCAGTCTGCGGAACTCGATCGAGTTCTAGCCGCTTATCCGCATTTGACGGACGATCGATTCGTGCACGAGAATCGGGAGCGCTGGATGAGTTGAGGGTTTTGTAAACTAACCCTCGTGCGCAGCAGCGGGGAACTAACCCTCCTGCTGCGTAGCAGCGGGAGGGTCGCCTGGCGTCAGCTCAGAGGCGGGGAGGGGGCTCGCCCCGACTAACCAAGGCATGAAGCACTGCGCTGCGAGCTCGCCTCTGCGGCGCACGCGCCCTCCCCGAAAAACTACGCTGAAGGCGTGTTTTTCGACCCTCCCTAAGCTGCGCTTGGGAGGGTTAGTTCCCTGGAACTAACCGAGCTGGCGTTGTGTGGTATCATCTAACGTACTCAACCCACCTCAGATTCTCATTTTGGAGCCTCCCAGATGGTCACTGGATCGCGTCGTCAATTTTTGAAAACAACCGCCCTCTCCACCGCTGCGGCTGCGGCCGTCGCCGGCTGGTCGCTGCCCAATGTCGCTTTGGCGGCTGATAAGAGCGGTCTCAAACTGGGCATACAACTCTATTCCCTGCGTGGTTACAAAGATGTGACCGTCGCTCTCAAGCATGCCAAGGACTTGGGTTTCGAACAGGTCGAGTTTTATAGCGGCATGTTCCCTTTGGATTCCACGCCTGAGCAAATTGCTTCGATCAAAAAGCAAGTCGCTGACCTTGGACTAAGCATTTCGGCTCACGGTGTGAATGCTTTGACCAAAGACGACAAAGCGAATCGCAAGGTGTTTGAATTCGCCAAAGCGGCTGGTATTCGCAATATCACTGTCGACCCGACGCCTGATTCGTTCGAGAGCGTGGAAGCGCTCGTCAAGGAGTTCGACATCCGCGTGGCCATCCACAATCATGGTCCAACTCATCGCTACTACAACAAAGCCATCGATGTGTTGCGGGCAATTGAAAACCGCGACCCGCGCATCGGCGCCTGTGCCGACCTAGGTCACTTCATTCGCTCGGGTGAAGATCCCACGCAAGTGGTGCGACTGCTGGCAGGTCGACTGTTCGGCGTGCATCTAAAGGACTTCGCCGAAATGACGAACAAGACCAAGGGCGTCATCTTGGGCAAAGGCCATTTGAATGTGGCAGCCGTGTTCGATGCCATGGTGAAAACGAAGTTCCCCAGCGACGGCGCCTTGTCGCTGGAGTACGAAGAGAATCCCAGCGATCCACTGGACGATATCCGCCAATGCGTACAAGTGGCGCGCGACGCCCTCAAGCAAATGGGCTAAGCATCTTAACTGGATTTCTGAACCGGCGGGCGTGAGCTAACTTCCGCCGGTTCAAGTTCCGTTGATGAATAACCTCGGATGCGAAATGGCAGTGTTCCAAATCGGGTAAGTCTGAAAATGTAAGGTTTGAGGCTGTCACACTTTCTGACGATCCACTATTCTGCAGGGACTCACAGAATAGTCGCTTACATGCTCAGCTAGCCCTCAAGGTGTTTTTTATATGCCGCAGATCAAGGCGTTTCGCGGTTTGAGATACAACATGGCGCAAATCGGATCGCTGAGCGATTGCGTGGCGCCGCCATACGATGTGGTCGATAGTCAGTTGCAGGCCCAACTATACGCGAAGAGTCCGTACAACTTTATTCGCTTGGAACTGACCAAACCCGAACCAGGCGAGACAGATCCGCAGGCCGTTTATAGTCGAGCCGCTTCTTTGTTTCGTCAATGGAGACGCGATGGCGTTTTGCAGACGGAGCCCGATGCTGCAATTTACGTTTATCACCAGGTATTCGACTATGCTGGTCGCACCTACACGCGCCGTGGATTTATGTCCCGCATTCGCCTGGTGCGTTTCGGCGAAGGCAACATCTATCCGCATGAGCAAACTCATGCCAAGGCCAAAGACGATCGCTTGCGATTGACGCGAGCCTGTCAGGCCAACCTTTCACAGATTTTCGGTCTGTATCCCGACCCCGATAACGACGCCCAATACATCCTCGAGCAGCATGTGGCTGGTCGTGCAGCATTGGAGGCTGAGGACCATTTGGGCGTGATCCATCGACTCTGGCCTGTATTTGATTCGCATGTCATCAATGATGTAGGTGCACTGGTTGAAGACAAACCGATGTTTGTGGCCGACGGCCATCACCGATATGAAACCGCCTGTAACTATCGCGACGAACTGGCCGCTGCGGCCGGCGGTACGCTGCCCGACGCGCACCCAGCCAACTATGTACTGAGCATGCTGGTCAGCATGGACGATCCGGGTCTGATCGTCATGCCGACGCATCGATTGATACAAGGCTGTGCCAGCTACTCGGCCAATCAATTGCGTGAACGACTGGGCAAGTTCTTCGATTGCGAAGATGCTGGACAGGGGCCAGCTGCGGCCGGAAAAGTTTGGCAGCGTATCGAGAAACTGGACGAACAAAGCATACTGGCTTTGTATACCAG
>JADLDX010000426.1 GCA_020846515.1 Pirellulaceae bacterium | reverse complement strand
TTGGGACATGGAGTTTTGACTGGCCGTACTGGGCAAGGTGGTGGCCAGTCCGGGCTCTGCTGGTGAGGCTGGTGGTTGACCGGTAGATTGCAAGGTGATGTTGATGCGATCGCTGCTCAGATGGCCTCGCTCAGCCGCTTCGATCATCGCCCGCCCGTCCAGCGTGACTATCTGGAACGCATCGGCAGGTTGCATTTGAAGCGTCGATTGCCAGCGGGCTACGGCGGGGCCCATCGTCGAATCCGCAGCCGTTTGGACGTCGCCTGGTCCGGTGGCCAGCAGCCAACCCAAATGTTCGCCGTTGGGAGCTGGAGCAAAGGTCAGACTGGGTGCATGAAACTGATTACCCAAATGATTGATCGCAATGGGCACTTGAGGTTGGCGCGAGCCTTCACTACTGCGTCCATTGTGCGAATCGATCACAAATCGACGTTGACCAAATTTGCGTGGGTCAAGTTGAGCCTGGACGCGTTTGGCGGTCAGGCTAGTGGCAATATTGGGCGCCGAGATCTGGACGGTGCTTTGCGCCGGCAGCGGTCCGACTGAATCGATTCCCAAGGCATCGATGACGTTTAGACGCATCGGTCCGACCATGATTGCCTGTGGATCGGGAGCTGCGTATTCTTCGGGCAAGTCGAAAGCGGCATTCAACTCGTGACAAATGAATTCGTCGGCGGCAGTTTCACCGTCAAAGCGATGTTCGATCCGCACGTTGTCTGAGAGTCTGGCGATCGATTTAACAAAATCAAACTGAAAGACACCTTTACAAAGGAGAGTCAGTCGAGCGGGTACGTGGGCATGGGCAGCGGTCAATTCCGGTGAGCCGATCTGCATATCTTTCCACAGGCCACCGGGTGGCAACTGGATACTGACTTGCTTGACCGATTTCAGTTCCATATGGCCGAGCAGGCCCCATGGGCCGTTATCGCTGCTATTGGGGCCCAGCAGGTCTTGTTTGAGGAAAATCGAGAGGTCTTTACCGACTGCGACACTATTGCCCGAAGTCAGTTCGACCTCGTTGGTCGTCCAGACGCGGCGTCCTTCGATACGCACGTTGGCCGTGCGGATAGACCAACTGACAATTGGTCCAGTTGTCGATGTTGAGTTTGATGTCGATGTTGTGGCGCCCAGCGCATCGGGTTGGGCTTGATTGGTTTGGCTAGTTGAACTGGCTTGGCCAGTTTGGAGTGCATTCGGTTTGGGATGTGGGTCGATGCCAACAATTTGGATCGAGCCTTTGAGAAGTCCACCGATGACCGGTGGCGTCGATCGATTGGTCCAATCGGGTGCTTCGCGAAAGAGAATATCGGCTCCCTCTCGGGCCACGACCACGGCCAATTGTGAATTCTGGTAGGCGCGGGCTGCGGCATTTGGATCGCCAACTGCGGCGGTTTGGCCATCGTTGGAGATGGGCACGATGAGCGTTAAGGGACTAAGCCTTAAGAGAGCGCCACGTTTTTCCGTGGTACCCATTTCCAACTCTTCCAAGTTTTGGAAGAGCAACGTACCCTGCTCTGTTTGCAACATCATGGGACGTTGGTTTTGCCAGGCATCGGCGGCAAATAGATGGCTCCACCAGTCGGTTGATGGACTGGGTTGAGATGAGGTGCGGGTTAATCGCGTTGGACGCTGTGGGGTCTCAAGCCATGGAGAGATAGCCGTAGCGTATATGGCCATCAAGGCGCAGACGAGACTTAGGCAGGCCAGATATCGCTTGATGGCTAAGGACATAGAGTTGACCTACTGCTTGGTTGGCCGAATAGGTAAACACTCTTCCCAACGCCCCTTGGCTTTGAGCAATCGCTCGATCAGCTCTCTCACAGCCCCTCGCCCGCCCGGAGCAGTGGTCACCCACGTAGCTGCTTTGCGCACCTCGTTGGCTGCATCGGCTACCGCGACGGCTAAACCGACTTCATACATTACGGCCAGGTCCTGGAGGTCATCACCGATGTAGCACACTTCCTCAGGCTCGACCTTGGTGACTTTGAAGATCTCGCGGGCCACGGGCAGTTTCTCAGCGAAGCCTTGTCGCACGATTTCGATACCTAATTCCAACGCTCGCAGCTTAACGATCTGCGAATTGCGAGCGGTTAACAAGCCAAACGTGAAACCAGCTTTTTGCCAGAGCTTAATCGCCAGACCATCGCGGACGTAGAAGACTTTGCTTTCGATTCCCTGGTTATCCAAAATGATGGAACCATCCGTCAGCACGCCGTCGACGTCTGACAAAATCATGCGAATCGGTTTGGCTCGTTCTGAATCTTTTGTGGCCACGCTGGGTTGAAGCCTTTAGCGTTCAGTAGGTGAAATCATCGGGACAGAAATCAACTGTCCATCTTCGGCGACACAGCATGTAGTGACTTGCTGGGCAGCTTGCAATTGTTCTGCATGGGTAACCAGCCCAACTACGTCGGTGATATCGATCATGCCCACCGGCACGCCCAGTTGATCGACCACGGGCAGTTCGCTGATCTTGTATTGGCTCAGCAATTCGATGGCGGCTGACAATGGTTGCCCGCTGGCAATCGTTCGAAAGGTGGTGGTCATGACTTCAGCGATCGGATGATCGAGCTGGGCATGACGTCGTTGTTCCAAGAGTCGAGCCAGGTCACTGTCAGTGAAGATACCCACCAGTCGCTGTTGAGCATCGAGCAGCATGACCGCTCCGCTACGACGTCCGGGGCGGCTGACTTTCACTAACACATCGCAAAGCGTGGTTTGGCAACTGGCCACGCGGCATTGGTCTAGCGGCCGCATGACATCATCTACTGGGGATAATTGACGGCCCAGGTTGCCGGCAGGATGGTTCCTCGCGAAGGCTTCGCGCGTGAAGCCTCGCGATTGGCTGACCGACAGAGCCAGTGCGTCTCCCAGGGCCAACATGGCTGCGGTGCTGGTGCTGGGGGCCAATCCGAGCGGGCAAACTTCTCGCAGCGCTCCTAGCGGCAGAACATAATCGGCCGCGCGACCCAGGCTGCTGTTGGCTGAACTGGTGATGGCCACGATCAATCGAGTTTGGGACTTCAGGGCAGGCAACAACCGATTGAGTTCTTCTGTCTCGCCACTGTAGGACAGCAGCAGCAGAATGTCATCGCGGTCAACGCGTCCTAAGTCTCCGTGAACGGCCTCGGCTGGATGCAGGAAAAGGCTGCGCGTGCCGGTCGAGGCGAAGGTGGCGGAGAGTTTTTGGCCGATCAGGCCGGCTTTGCCCATCCCACTGATAATCACCTGGCCGGCGCAATCGGCGAGCGTATCGACGACAGCCAGGAAGACCGAGTCGAGTTGTTCGGCAATGCGCACGATGGCTGCGGCTTCGCCTTGCATTATCTGGCGGGCGGCCATGAGACGGTCCGCGGGGGCTTGGATCGGCTCGGCCACGTCGTTGGGCTGGTAGTTAACTTCCATGTTCGATCTCGCTGGCAATTCCTCGTTCCCAGGCTCTTCGGCCGCTGAGCGAGCGGGATTCTAGCTAGGTTGTTTGGCCAAGGCAATGCAAATGCCCATGGGAATCCCCCTTATTCGGCGGGGTTTGCGAGTCACAGGCGGCCCAAACTCCGTATTTTCGTTAGGCCCTACAGCTCTGCTAGGAAGACACCTGCACAGGCGGACTACAATAGATCGGTCGGTTGAGTTGGATTTCTAGTACCCGACTAGATTCCTCGACTGTCCTGAGTTTTTAGCCCGAAGCCTTGGGATTGCGGAACAAATGAGTAGGCTTGTGGAGAACGACGAACTTGACGAGTCATTGACGGCGATCACAGGTGAGGGAGTCCCGGAAGACATGCTGAGCGGCCTAAAACGGCTCTCGCCACAGTCTGTCGAATTAGTGCACAGCGTTCACGCGATTAACGAATGCGAGGACGGTTTACGCCAACAATGGGAAGAGATTCGCAGTTCTCACTCTTGTTATCGTAGCCCGTTTTTCAGCTACGACTTCATTCATGCGGTTAGCCAAGTCGGCCCCCCGGTGGAGGTGGCAATCGCGCGCTGCGGGGGAAAAATCCTGGCCCTGTTGCCGTTTGTCAGGCGGCGACGAAGTGATGCGTTGCCGGTTGGAGCCGGGGTCAACGACGCGCATGGCTTGTTGGCCAGCCCTGAATATCCGTTCTCGTTTTCCCAGTTCTTGGCCAAATGCAAACTCCGCAGCTTCGCTTTTCATGCCGCACCGCCTGATTCGCCGGATATAGAACGCTACGAGATGGGCCGCGGACGGTCCTTCCTAGCCGACTTGACGGTCGACCCTTTGGGTTACGAACACTTCCTGCGCCAGCACAGTTCAACGATCGATCGGCAGGGACAGAAGAGTCGTCGTTTGGCGCGCGAGGTGGGGCCACTGCGTTTGGAATACGATTGTCGCGACCCAGCGTTGATCGACTATTTGATTCAACTCAAAGGCGCTCAGTATCAACGCACTCACACGTTTGATATTCTCGCGGTCAGTTGGATCAAGCAACTGCTCCAAAAGCTGCATACTTATCAGGAGCCGAACGTACGCGGACTGTTAAGCGTCTTCTACGCCGGCGAGAAACCTGTGGCTTTGCACTATGGGCTCCTGGAAGGTGACTGGTTGCATTATTGGTTCCCTGTGTATGACGAGCAGTACTCGTACGGATCGCCCGGCACCCAGATGTTTTTGGACATCGCTCGAGAGGCGACGGCGCGCGGAGTACGCGCCATCGACATGGGCTATAGCGAACAGGCCTACAAATACAAATTGACCAACGTCATTACGGAAATGAGCTATGGACTAGTCGACCCAAGCCCTTGGCGTCGCCATCTCCATCGCCGCCGTTTGCGATTGCGCCAACAATTGAAGGGTTTCTGGTTCAAGGATCAGATCAAGCCCTTAGTGCGCCGCATCCTGCCGAACCTGGGCCGCGACCGCTATCAACAATAGTGTTGCTTAGCGTAGCCACCGTCGCCAGACGGTGGGCCCGGTTGTAGCCACCATCGCCAGATGGACTGGCTCACCAGACGGTGGATTGCGCAGTAGGCGAAATCCACCGCTTGTCAGCGTTGGCTACCAAAAATTACTTTACGTGTAAAGTAATCAGCGGCCATCACTTGGGTGTGGATGTGATCGCAAAATACACGCACAACACATGCAAGATAAAGCCAGGCACGATCATCAGCGCGTAACCCAACGGCGTGAGGATGCACCAGAAAGCTGCCCAAAGCAAATGGCCTTTGTAGAGTTGCCCTAGTCCCGGCAAAAACAGGCTCATCAACCCCGATAACAATCCACTGCGTTGCGGTGGCTCTTGCACATACACATATTGGGGATAGTGATTGGACATTGCTGGCTGCTCCAGTTCTCCTGATGGTTACGAAATCAATCCACACAGGCTTTTCGCTGGCCAACCGCAGATGTTGGCTGTGTGGTCTTGGAATTCTGCAAACAGAACTCTGCCATCGGAGCTTAGCCGCTCTACCCAGCCCAGGCACCCAGTGCCAGCGTTACGTTTTGGCCGCCGAAGCCAAACGAGTTATTGAGCGAAACGCGTACCTTGGCTTGCCGCGCTTGGTTCGGAATGTAGTCCAGGTCGCAAAGAGGATCTGGATTTTCGAGATTGATGGTCGGCGGTAGGACGCTGTCTCGCATTGCTAGCAAACAGACGATCATTTCCGAGGCACCTGCCGCAGCGATCAGATGGCCCATCATACTCTTGGTACTAGAAACGGGCACTTGGGCTGCGCGATCACCGAACACGGCTTTGCAGGCTACCGTTTCCACCTTGTCATTGACGGTCGTACTGGTTCCGTGAGCATTGACGTACCCGACATCATCGGCGTTGACGCCGGCATCCTCCAATGATGCGCGCATGCAGCCGATGGCCCCGCGGCCTTCGGGATGGATATCAGTGATGCGATAGGCGTCCGCAGTACAGCCATAGCCCAGCACCTCGCCGTAGATTTTGGCTCCGCGTTTCTTGGCGTGCTCCAGTTCCTCCAGTATGACGACCGAGGAGCCTTCGCCGAGCACGAAGCCATCGCGGAGGCGATCAAAGGGGCGAGAGGCTTTGGTGGGATCGGTGTTATTGGTCGACAAGGCCGTCAGCAGATTGAATCCGGTCAAGCCAAACGGGTGAATCATGCTGTGGGCGCCGCCGGCGATCATGGCATCAACGTGTCCACGACGAATCAGTTCCGTGGCTTCGCCCACGGCCTGACTGCTGGCCGCACAGGCCGTTAAACAATTGATATTGGGACCATGGACGTCGAACATGGTAGCCAGGTGCGCGGCCGGCATACTTGGTTCTTGTTCCAGTTCCAGTTCCGGGTCCAGAATCTTCTGCCCTTCGCGAATGAATGCGTCCAGATTGAATTCACCGCCACCGGCATGAGCCGCGCAGAGCATTTGCGTGAAGTTGAAGAAGTCCTGATTCCCTTCGCCCGCACCGAAATAGACACCGACTCGGCCGCGGTCTTTTAGGCTGTCCAGCAGACCGGAGTCGTCTATAGCCTGTTTGGCCGCACCCGCTGCGAACTTGGCGTGCCGCCCGCGCTTTTTCCATTGTTCGGGATCATCTACGCAACTGGAGACATCCCAATTTCGAATTTCGGCTGCAATCTTGGTTGGGTATAGCGACGCATCAAAGATGCTGATATTCCCGACGCCGCTCCGGCCGGCGGTCAGGGCTTCCCAGACCGTCGTCACATCATTGCCCAGTGGGTTAATCATCCCCATGCCGGTCACTACTACTCGCCGCCGAGATGTCATGCGTCTCATATCCTAATGGTCAGGTTTACCCTAAGGGCGACAGATCGTACCCTTGCACCTCGGTGCGTTCAGCGTCCAGCATAGCCTGAGGAATGGGAATTGGTTGGCCATGTTGATCGACGCCCACTTCAAACAATCTTAAGACGCGCAGCATGCGCATCAAGCCAACCGGTTCAAAGAACGAAGCGTCTCCGTAGCTTTCGTCCAGGATGGCGAAGGTCATTTCGAATTGGCCTTGCAGCCGATCGCCGACATGCGTTTGCCCTTCGATGATGGCGCCATCGGGTTGAACACTTTGCAGTCGGGCAGTTAATCGCAATTGATCGCCAGGTTCAACCAACGCAAAGAACTCCGCTTTGCTTACTTTGGCTAGAACGATGCGTGCCTCGAAGTTATCCAACTGAGATAACAACAAGCCGCCGGTCTGCGCCATACCCTCAATAATCAGGCTATGCGGATAGTGGGGCTTGCCGGGCAAATAGTCGTCCAGCGGTTCTTCGGCGAAAGTAACGTTTTTGAGCGCGACCGCTTCGACACCTGACAAAAAACGCTCAAAGCGATCGATCCAAAACCATCTCATGGAGTTTGCCGGAACAGTGCTCTAGAGTTTGCTTTCCACGTAACGACACAAGTCGTTAACGGTCAACAGATTCCCGAAATCCTGCACGCGCGGGTTCTGCTCGAACTTGCTCAAGTCGGCCCAAGGCAATCGCTTTTTCAACTCAGCCAGGCCACCGGCGGTTACCTTGCCGTTTTCGACATAGGCAGCGTTCGTCAAAATATCATCTGGGAAAAGCTCTTCACGTGGTATCGAAATCCCGAAGGCCTTTTCAAGTTTGAAAACAATGTCCAGGAAGTCGATCGATTCGGCACCCAGGTCACCCACCATTGTGGCTTCTGGTGTCACTTCATCATCTTCGACACCCAACGCATCGACCAGGGCTGCCTGTACCTTGGAAAAAACTTCTTCCGAATTTGCCATCTCTCAATCTTTCCTACAAATAAATTGGTTTGTCTGGGCGAACTCTTCGCCCATAGGTACCTGCATCAGTTGTTGTGTCAAGTCACGCATGTAATTGCTGGCATAGCGATCGGCATAGGACAGCTGGGTGCCACCCTCGATAAAGCCACGCTTAAGCAGCAATCTGGCCGTCACGGCCACTGCATCCGTTTTCCTGCCTGTCGCTTTGACCAAAGTCGTTTCATCACCGTGTTTTATAATCTCTGAAACGACATTCAGGCTCTGCCCAGGCTGCACAAAGTCCGAAAACTTGACGTTTTTCGCTTCCTGAAGCAAGACCAAACCCATGTTGTAACCATCGGTGGCCCGAACCAGCAAGGCCGATGCTTGAAAGAGCGACTCCAGCATCATCACACCAGGCATGACAGCAAAGCGCGGAAAATGATCGCGCAGGTAGTCTTCTCGTCCTGTTAGAACACAGGTGGCTTCTATTTTTTGGCCCGGCTCGAGGAGTGAAATCCGATGAATCTGACGAAACCGCATCCGATGTTCTCCCGAGGGCCCCCTATCTCTGGTTGATCGACCCCAGCCATCTGGCTGGCCACTGCGCAGGGCTCGGGCCTAATGAATCAGAAAGTCTAGTAGGGCTAGGCAGCTTATGCAAGATGCACGTTTGCCGACAGTTATCGAGGGTTCGTGCAAATTCCAGCCGAGGGACTCTTCAGGTACAATGGCATTATGAAAACTCCAGCCCTCCCCCCCACCATTGTGTCCGGATTACGGTTGGTTTGGCTCACGCTAGCCGCCCATAGTCTGGTTTTGCTTTCCGTAGACGCGGCTGATCGCATCGAGTTCAATCGAGACGTCCGGCCCATCCTTTCGGACAAATGTTTCTTTTGCCACGGACCAGATTCCGGCCACCGCCAGGCTGATCTGCGATTAGACGTGCGCGACGATGCTATCGCCGCCGGAGCGTTTGAACCGGGAAAACCCGATGCGGCCGAATTGGTTCGACGCGTGCTCAGCCGTGACCCTGATGAACAAATGCCGCCGCCCGGCTCCAAGCTCGAGCCGCTCACAACTAAGGAAGTCGAAACGTTGCGTCAGTGGATCGCCAGCGGCGCTGAGTATCAGCCGCATTGGGCGTTCATTCCATTGAAACCTACTAGTCTGCCTGAAAACTCTACAGACACGACCACCAAAGACAAAGTTGTGCATCCGATCGATCGGCTGGTACGAGCCCGCCTGGCTGAACAGGGTTATCAGCCACAGCCCGCTGCGGATCGCACGACGTTAATTCGACGCCTAAGTTTTGATCTGACTGGCTTGCCTCCGACTCCCGCCGAGGTCCAGGCATTTATCAATGACGATTCCCCGAAGGCCTACGAAAAGTTAGTGGATCGCTTATTGGCCTCCGAACACTATGGCGAACGCATGGCGGTCGATTGGCTGGACACAGCCCGCTATGCCGATAGCTTTGGTTTTCAGGTCGACCGCGAACGCGAGATGTGGCCGTGGCGTGACTGGGTGATCAAGGCCTTAAACAGCAATATGCCGTACGATCGCTTTATCTCCTGGCAAATCGCTGGGGATCTGATGCCCGATGCGACCGACGAACAAATTCTGGCCACCGCATTTAATCGACTTCATCAACAAGAATCCGAAGGCGGTAGCGTCGAAGAAGAATATCGAGTGGAGTATGTCTGCGATCGCGTGCAGACGTTTGCTACGGCCTTTCTCGGGCTGACTTTCGAATGTGCGCGTTGTCACAATCACAAGTATGATCCGATCACGCAAGCCGATTACTACGGTCTGTTCGGCATGTTCCACAACATTGACGAAGCCGGTTTGTATTCTTTTTTCACCCAGTCGCCTCCGACGCCAACTTTGACGTTGGTCGATACACCGACCAGAGAGCGTCTCAAGGAACTGGAACAAAAGGTCGCGGACCTGGTTAAGTCATCCGATGGTCTCAAACAATCGCGACAAGCAGCCTACCAACAGTGGCTGGCCGGGCTTGGTAACCAGTCACCCGAAGATCTGCGTGGTCAATTAGAGAAGTCGTTACTAGTTGAGCAACTCGGTTACTTCAACTTTGATGAAGTGAAAGAGGGCAAGCTGGCCAACGCCTTGGAGGCTGACAAACCAGCCAAGCTCAATGGTGAGAACAAACTGGTGCCTGGCCAAGCCGGGCAAGCGATTCAATTCACAGGTGATGACTCCGTCGATCTGACCATCGGCAACTTCGCGCGGCATGAACCGCTGAGCATCTCGCTGTGGATGCAGACACCCGACGAAAAAGATCGGGCGGTTGTGTTCCATCGTTCGCGCGCGTGGACCGACGCCGCCAGTCGAGGTTACGAGTTATTGATCGAGGATGGGCGGCTGAAGTGGTCATTGATTCATTTCTGGCCGGGCAATGCTATTTCGATTGCTACTCGCGACAAAGTACCGCTAGGCCAATGGCAGCATGTCACCGTGACCTACGATGGCAGCAGTCGGGCTGCGGGCCTGGCCATCTATGTCAATGGCCAGAGGGCGGTTGTCGAAGTCATCAAAGACAAACTGACCAAGGAGATTACCGGTGGCGGTGGCGACAACATTTCTTTGGCCGAGCGTTTTCGCGACCGTGGCTTTAAGGGTGGCTTGATCGATGAGTTCCATGTTTTTGGACGGCAGATCAGCCGCCTGGAAGCTCTAGCTCTCTACGATCTCACGGCGGCAGTGCAAATCGCTCATGAGCCCGATAGCCCAGCTACCGATACTCCAGCTACCGATACCCGTGCGGCGCTGCTTGAGGAACACTATTGGCAGAGCGTGGACGCATCGTGGGTGGGGCATCTGGCTGAATTAGAAAAGCTCCGTGGCCAAAGCATGAGTGCCGCAGACGCAGTCAAAGAGATTATGGTCATGCGCGAGTTGGAACAACCCAAACAGGCTTACATCCTGACACGGGGTGAATACAACCAGCGCAGCCAACCGGTGCCGGCGGGGGTGCCAGAGTGGTTGCTGCCGCTGCCCGAGGGCGCGCCGAAGAATCGGTTGGGCGTCGCGCAGTGGTTGACGGATCCACGTCATCCATTGACGGCGCGCGTGGCCGTCAATCGTCTGTGGCAAAGCCTGTTCGGTCGCGGTTTAGTGAAGACCAGCGAGGACTTTGGCAGTCAAGGTTCACGTCCGCTTTATCCCGAAGTGCTCGATTGGTTGGCTCATCATCTGGTGACTCATGGTTGGGATATGAAGGACCTGGTCAAGACGATCGTGACGAGTGAGACCTATCAGCAACGCAGTTGGGGCAATGTGACGCTGATGACCGACGATCCGGACAATGAGTGGCTGGCGCGGGGTTCTCGCTTTCGTTTGCCGGCCGAGATGATTCGTGACAATGCTCTGGCTGCCGCTGGCTTAATCAAACATCAAATCGGCGGCCCACCGGTCAATCCTTATGAAATGAGCGAAGCGTTCAAGCCGGCCAAGCCGAGTGGCGGCGATGGAGTCTATCGTCGCAGTCTGTATACCAACTGGCGTCGCACGGGTCCGCCTCCGGCCATGTTGGCCTTTGACGCACCACGCCGCGCCGTATGTATCGCCAAACGTGAACGCACCGATTCGCCCCTCCAGGCTCTGATCATGCTCAACGGTGTTCAGTATGTCGAAGCCGCCCGCGTCTTGGGCGAGTCCTTGCATAAAGTCGCCAGCGGTAATGTGCGACAGATGATCGAGCAAGGCTCGCTGCGCTGCCTCAGTCGCCCGGCCGATGAAAAAGAGGTCGCGATCTTGACGCAGCTCTACCAGGAACAGCTAACGTACTACCAACAGCATCCTATGTCGGCTGACGAACTATTGAAGGTGGGCACCGCCGCCCGCGAGGCGGCCATCCCTGCCCCCGAGGCCGCGGCCGCCACCATTTTGGCGCAAGCTCTGCTCAATCATGATGTTTGTGTCGTCAAACGATAAGAGTGGATAAGAGTAAACGATAAGAGTAGCAAGAGTAAGAAGAGTAGCAAGAGTAAGAAGAGTAGTAAGAGTAAGAAGAGGATTGACGAGTCGCTGAGCGATTCGTCTACAGAAAACGAAGAGATAACTTCATGTTCAACTTTCAATTGCCAACGCGTCGCGGCTTCTTGACTCAAACTGGTTTGGGTCTAGGTGGCTTGGCCTTAGCTGACCTGATGACGCACGAGACACGCGAGACGGGGGCTGCTGAGCCGCTCCCGGCTTCGGCCAATGCTCCGCTGGACCGCGGCGTCTTGGGCCAGCCGCACTTTGCGCCGCGCGCAAAACGCGTGATCTACTTGTTCATGTCCGGAGGTCCTTCGCAGTTGGATCTGTTTGATTACAAACCGCTGCTCAATAAACTCAACGGTGAACAACTGCCCGATTCGGTGCGCGGTGGTCAGCGTCTAACTGGTATGTCGGGCAACCAGTCTTCGATTCCATTGGTGGGTTCGCCTTTCAAATTCAAGCAGTATGGTCAAGGCGATGCTTGGATTAGCGATCAGTTGCCGCATACGGCCGCAATTGCAGATGATTTATGCGTCGTCAATTCGATGTACACCGAAGCCATCAATCATGGTCCGGGGGTGACGTTTTTGCAGACCGGCACTCAGATCGCTGGTCGGCCTAGTATCGGAGCCTGGTTGAGCTATGGTTTAGGTCAGGAATCCGCCGAACTGCCTTCCTTCGTCGTGCTGATCACCAAAGACAAAGGCGGACAACCCTTAGGGGCACACTTGTGGGGCAGTGGATTTCTGCCGACACGTCATCAAGGCGTTTTGTTTCGCGCCGCCGAAGATCCAGTGCTCTACTTGGGCAATCCACCCGGCGTTGATACGCATAGTCGACGCCAACTGCTTGACCGCTTGCGCGAATTGCACCAGCATGAATTGAGCAAAGTACCGGATGTGGAGATTCAGAATCGGATCGAGCATTACGAGATGGCTT
>JADLDX010000425.1 GCA_020846515.1 Pirellulaceae bacterium | reverse complement strand
TCCAAGTCCGCCGCAAATCATCCACGAGCACTAGTTGCCTCGACGCCCGATACATTCGACTTAACAAATCAGTCGCTGACTGGCGATCCAAGTGATGCAGAAACAGTGTGCACATCACGACATCGAATTGGCGGTCTACATTCAAATCAAATGCGTCGTGCTCGTGAAACTGCACTTGACCGGATGCAGTGTCACTGCTGGCCGTATCACTGTTGGCTGTGGCCATTCGCCTGGCCCGCTCGCGGGCGTATGCGATGGCTGTGCCGCTGCGATCCCAGCCTTCGATGTGCACGGCCACACCGGCTCGGCGCAGTTGTTGGCTGACTTCCAGGGTTACGTCGCCTCCACCGCAGGCCAAGTCCAGTATGCGCCAAGGCGCGGACTTTGGAGCAGACTTCATGGCTTGAAGGATGGCACGGCTGATAATTCGTGCGGTACCGCTGAGCCAGTTGACGCGTTGAAGACCCTGTAAAGCTTGATGGTGTAACCCCGCCTCCAAGTCCGGAGCGTCCATCAATTCGCCTTCCAGCACTCGTTCTTTCAAATCCATCAGCCGGAAGCTTTCTCCAAGTTTAGTGATCGAGGACGCGACATAGGCGCGACATCCTCGGCGATGGCCATCGACAGCCGACCAACATTATAGCAGTTATGCTGAACTGTGGCGGTAGCCGATATCGCCGCTCCAAGGGGATCCGTCTCCCCATGCGTTACCCAATGGTCAGCTACCTTTTCGGATAGGCTCTTCGAGGATATTCAAAGTCGTTTCAGTAACCGGCTCAATAACCGGGTTAGCTGATCAGCCTTGGAGGCCTTCAAGATGGGCAGCGACTGAGGTGGGCATATGGTCCAAGTGATAACCACCCTCGAGCAGGCTGACCAATCGTCCTTTACAGTGTGCATCGGCCGCTTGACGCACGTGTTTGGCTAAAGCCTGGAAATCTTCTTCCATCAAGCACAAGCCACCAACCGGGTCAGCGCGATGGGCATCAAATCCAGCGCTGAGCAATATCAGATCGGGCTGGCACCTAGTTAACATGTCACTCAATGCCCGCTGGAAGCGATCGGTAAACTGTCCAGTGGGGATATCAGCAGGAACTGGTTCATTGCGCGTCCAACCCAGACCGCGGCCTGTGCCGGTTTCACTTTGGCTGCCCGTGCCTGGGTAAAAAGGCGAACGGTGAATCGATAGAAAGCCCACCCGTCCGTCGTCATAAAATGCATCTTGTGTCCCATTGCCGTGATGCACATCCCAATCGACGATCAACACACGTTCGGCGCCGGCAGCGATGGCGGCATGGGCGGCGACAGCCACGTTATTGAACAGGCAGAAGCCCATTGGCCCACTAGGTAGTGCATGATGTCCGGGTGGTCGGATAGCGCAGAAGGCCACTTTGTCTTCGCTAGTCAGGACGCGTTGCACCGCATCAATGGCCGCACCGGCCGCGCGCAATGCCGCCTGCCAAGAGCCGCGACTGACCACCGTATCACTTTCAATTCGACCAGCCGCCATATCGCACCAGTTCTTCAGGCGGTCGACATAAGCGACCTCATGCACCGCTTGCAACTGCTCGCGCGTGGCCGAACTCCAAGTTGGGCATTGCGATCTTTCCGGCCATCCGCGTTGCCTGAGCAGTCGATTGAGCAACACAATCCGATCGGGACACTCCGGATGTTTACCTGTCTCATGCTCGGCAAAAACGTCATCGAGATACAGCCACATGCCGTCGCCCCCCTGCCTCTTCCATCCACTTAACCAGTGCGCAAACTTGCCCGTGATGCCTGCTGGGCCCGTCATTCAAACGATGACCAGCATTGTAGCATTTGCATGAGCGGGTTTCTTGGTTACCAGTTGAAGTCGAAGCGGATCGCCAGTAGATCGGATTCCGTATTACCGAACGTAGTGTCCGAACTGGTGAAAGGATGAATCCAATCGAACATTACTCGCGTGCGATCGGACCAGTACCAATTCATTCCCATGGTGAAGTCATTGTATTGGCCCCCGCCGACGTTGTTCAGATCCAGGTAGGACCAACGAGACTTTAGTTCCCATGCGCCTGGTCCCGAGTAGTCCCGGGTCACATAAAAGTTCTTCTTGGGTACGTTGCGGCCGAACTGCGCTCCGTGCTGGCCGAACGTTTCGAAGATGCGATTTTCACCGGTCAAGAACCAACTACCGTGTACATCGCACCCCTGAATCTGGCGGCTATCATTGGTCAGCAGGTTGACTTGTGAATCGTTGGCTTCACTTTGAAGTGTCAAGCAACCGTAGACGATAGCTGCCTCCAAATTGCCGCTCGTGTAGCCATCGGCGCTCAGCACACCGCTATCGATCAAGCGTGGGCCTTCGCGAACTTGCGGGCGAGCACGAAAGCGTATGCGATTGTCTTGGTCATCCGTATGTAGAATGCCCAAGCCTGTATGAATCAAATGGCGGCCTTTGGTTGAGGCATCATAGTAGGGTAACCACGTCAGGCGACCACTGACGCGATAGCCTTGGTTATCATCGATACGTTCCTTTAGCCCTTCGCTGACGCTGTCGAGAAAAATTCCGCTTGTCCAAGTAAATCTTTCATCTTGGGTACAGTTATAAAGGGCCATGCCGACTTCACGATCTACGGCGAATACACCTTGCGATGGAATCGAGCGTTCCATGAAGATGTTGTTGGTATCGTTGGTTACCTGTTCGAGGCTGAAGGGGACGAAGAAATTTCCGATCCTGAATCGCCCCAAGAGTGGAATTTCGTTTATCGAGAAGTAAGCGTCTTTGACATCGGGAGAGGCTACGCTACCCAAGGGCTGCGTTTCACCAATCGACTCCGGTTCCAGAGTCATTTGCAGGCGAAAATCGTAGACTCCGTACCCTGTTCCGTCGGCGACTAAACGTAACCGCCGGAATTCAAAATAATCTTGAGCATTGACGATGGTCGGCGCTGCATTGGCCCAGTTCACGTAATCCAATTGCACGTGGCCGCCGAGCTTAACGTTCCACTTCTCTTTGAATCGGTCCAGTGGCTTAGTGTTTTGGACGGACTTTTCTTTTTCCGCAGCCTTCTTCTCGGCCTCGGACTTCAATTGAGCTTCGAGGTCTGCGACGCGTTCAGCCAGCGACTTAGCGTTTTCCAGGTCCGATCCTGACTGAACCGACGGTTGCAATACGACACTTGAGATTGGATCATGGATCGGTGTCGCGAATTCAGCCCGAGTTTCAGATGGCCTATCCAACTCGGGCGGTTGAGCCTGTGTCAGGCTGGTTACCGTCGCCAACACGCACCCGATAAGCACTCGACAATAAATGGTAGACAGGCGAGGTATGGGTGATGGCATGAAAAATCCAAGCGTGCGCGCTCGCATCACCCGCGGGGTGCGAAGGAAACGGCTAACCTCCACTTGAATGGTCGGTCACATACAGCGGTCAATCAGTCTATCGGCCACGCAGTTTTGTCTGATTAGCGAGACTATACCACTTGGCGAATTGGTGACGGCACAAAACCCCAAGTCATATACAGCCATCCTAGCTTAGCACTAACCCTCCTGCTGCGTAGCAGCGGGAGGGTCGACTGGCGTCAGCTCAGTCGGGGAGGGTGCCTCCCGTGCTAACCCAAGCATGAACCACTCACTGCGGACTCGCCTGTGCGGCGCACGCACCCTCCCCGAAAATCTACGCTGAACGCGTGATTTTCGACCCTCCCTAAGCTGCGCTTGGGAGGGTTAGTTCGGCTGCTGCGCAGCAAAGGGAGGGTTAGTTCAAAAGGGGAAAGGGTTTCGTTTAGGCAGAACCTTCATGGCCAACTCGGCTACTTTCAGGTCTTCCTTGGTGGTGACTTTAATATTCAACAGACTGCAAGGAACGACCTTGACCGGATGGCCCGAGTGCTCGACGATCGAGGCTTCGTCTGTCGCGCTGCTGGGTGAGGGATGCGCGGCATAAGCGCTGCGCAGGAGCTCCGTTCGGAAAACTTGTGGCGTCTGCGCCATCCAGAGTCCCGCGCGGGGTATGGTCTCAGTTATGTTCGAGCGTTGATCCACGCGTTTGACGGTCGCATGAATTGGCGCCGCCAAAATGGCCGCCCCGGTTTCTTGTGCCGCTTGGAAGACATCGTCAATCCATGGTGCAGCCAGACAGGGACGCGCCGCATCGTGGATGGCCACGTATGGCAAATCTTCCCGCACGGCCTTCAGGCCACTCAAGACACTGTCGGCTCGTTCGCTCCCGCCAGTGACCACTTGAATACCCAACATGGCCGCGTTGGCCGCGAACTTGTCGGCAAACAACTCACGATCCTCAGCGGCGATCACCAAGATAATCTGGCCGACATCATCTCGCTTAGAAAACGCCTCGGCCGAATACATCCACATCGGCCGATTGGCCAGTAAGGTAAACACCTTCTTGTTGTACTGGTTACCAAACCGCTGGCTGCGACCAGCCGCAGCCAGGATCACCGAAAACTTACTCAAGCTCTATTCCTTCAAGCAATTCATGGTTGATCAGATTGGATGGGATTTAACTTAGTTCATTGACCGCCGGTCGGCTTGAGATACCGTTCGTTCAACTTGCCACACGACCAGAGCAGGCCACGCGTTACTAAATCCAAGTACCTGTCATCGGCGACCGTATCGTTGTTGTGTCCCAGCGTCGTGGCAAAGACCTTGGTCTTCTCACGATAGATATTGGTCCAGACCACAGCGGCTTCCGCTGTTTTTTCTTCACCCTGCTTGGTCTTGAACTTCTGTTGGCCGCGTGCCAGTGCGGTAGCGGTGTCGAGCAACTTCCCACTACTGTTGTTGTACAGTTCTTCGTTGATTGTCTTCCAATTGGACATGCCCTTCGTGATGGGACCCGCATTGCTCAGGAACTCGATCGCGATCGGTTGCTGGGGCCCGTGACCTGTCGATTGCAGACCAGTGAACTCAAACCAAGGTGTAACCTTCTCGGGATAGCCTTCGCTCCGGTAACAGTGCATGCCACAATGCAGTATCACCGCTGGCAATCCCATGCGGTGTGGCTCCAGAATGCGATCGATGACCGCCAGATCCTTGATGTCGGAAGAACATTCGTCGTGGATAACCACGTCATAGTTCTTGGCCCAGTCAGCCGACTCGTAAATCGGATTCAGATGCCGCACGGTCTTGTCTGGATCAAACGCCACGGTGACATCAACATGAGCCCGTTTCGTTATACCCGCGCTGAGCAACTGCTGCTGCGTCGCGTAATCGTGACAGCAACCGCCTAAGACCAGCAAGGCCCGAATCGGCTTGATCTTGGCATCTTGAGTCTTGGCGTCTTGGGACCAAGTGCATGTTGGCCACAGGCCACATGAAAACGCAAGCGTAAGTACGAACAGGCCCATGCGCATGGCGATCGCTCCAGAAGAATATGAGTGAAGGGGGGATGCGTACAGTGTAGTATCCGCCCCGTAACGAAACCAGTCGTTTAACAGTCAGCCGCAGGCGTACTCGTTGTTTAACAGTCAGCCGCAGGCGTACTCGTTGCGACGCAGGTCATACCTTCAGGATTGTCGATCAGTCAGCCGTAGGTGTACCGGCATCAACGTGGTTTGGTCAACCGCTCGCGAACTAGCTGTGGCAGAAACTTTACGGGCACTGAACCATGATCAAGGACTGCTTCGTGGAAGCGGCCCAGGTCGAACTGGTCCCCTTGTTCGCGTTGGATCGTTTGTCGCAGTCGATAATGCGCCATGCGTCCCACGAAGTATGTGCTTAATTGAGTGGAACTCTGTTTGGCGCGCACGATCTTCAATCGAGCTTCACCTTCCGACTGATAAGCACCTTCGACCAGAAACTTCAGCGCCTGATCATCGGTCATCTCAGTACAGTGCATCTGATGATCCAAGATCGTATTGGCAACGGCCCGCAAGTAGAACTTGAGTTGATTCAAACGCAAGGCCAGGTCGCCGCCACCGTAGCCTTGGTCGAGCATCATTTGTTCCGTGTAGACGGCCCAGCCTTCGATAAACACGCCCGACTGAAGTACGCGCCGTATGGGCGACGGGGAACGATTCGAGTATTCCAACTGTACGTAGTGACCGGGATAGGCTTCGTGAATCGTCAGGACCTGCAACATGTGCCGATTGTATTCTTCCAGGAAGCTACGAATTTTGTCCGCGCCCCATACCGAGGGTGGTGGACTGACCGCATAGTAGCTCTGGCCGCTCGGGTCCAAAGGCAAGGCCGGATCGAGATAAGCTAGTGAATTGCCGCGTCGAAACTCAGGCATTTCGATGACTTGGCAACGATCAGGCTCGGGCAATCTGAGGATATCTTTTTCCTTGATGAATGCCTTGATGGCGCTGACCGTGTTGCGTGCGTCCAGGATCAGCGCTTCGGGTTGGCCATGTTCTTGACTGACCGCGCTGGTAACCATGGCGATTGTGCTTCGACGCCCCGCTTCGTCATCAGGTGGCAATGGTTTATCGGTAAAGTATCGGTGCCAAAGTTGTCGGGCAACCACATACAAGTCGCGCTGGACTCGCGCAAATTCGGTTTCAGCCTCTTGTAATACCTCCTCTGCATTCAGACCAGCATCCAGTACGAGCTCTAGCTTCCGTGAGAATTTTTCTTTGCCCAATCGCCATTGTCCTGTGGCTTGTGGCAGCACTTCTTTCTCAAGAAACGCCTGGTATTCCTTAAGAGACGACGCGGCCGTTTGAGTCGCTTGCTTCAGTTCTGCCTGACGTGGTGTGGCGCCGATCAATTCAAAGATGTCTTTCTCATAGAAACTGATCGCTCCGCGATTCTGGAGGATAGCTGTTTCCAGCACCGGCTTGGGCGGATTGGCGATTGTCTCTCGGGCGACGGCCACGATGCGCGGAATCTCTTTGATGCGTGAGATTGCATTGGCAACATTCGTGTCCTTGGGCAATGTCGATTGGACCAGCAGCGAATACACGCTGTCGTTAATGTAGCTGCCGTAGGTGCGCGGATCCTCTTCAAACGGTCGCGTGTTTTCCATTAACCAGATGCTGCGCGCCAAATCATCACGCAGGATTTCAAAGTCGATCCGCCCATTCACAGACAGTTGATCAACTGGAACTTCCTTGATCAGACGCGCCAGTTGCTTTTGCAAGTGAGTCAACCAGCCCGCGCGAGCTGGTGCCGAGATGTCGTCCAGCAGATGGTCATAGCGATGTTCGCCCAGCATGGTGGCATCGAAGGGCCGCATCCGAAAGACCTCATCCAGATGGCTCTTGAAGAATGCGTTCAGCTTATCGTCGGCCGACTGCGCGCTGGCTGAGTTGAAAACAGCCAGAGCACACAGGCACAGGCTCAAGATAGATGTCCAATGATGCAAAATCACGGCAGCAACTCACAGAAGAGAGATGGAATCGTTGGCAGGTCGGCACTCGCATAGCTTACCGCAAGCAGGTTACCTGGTCACCACGGTCAGTTTGGAGCTGCTGCTGCGCAGCAGCAGCAAACTAACCCTCCTGCTGCGTAGCAGCGGGAGGGTCGACTGGCGTCAGCTCAGTCGGGGAGGGTGCCTCCCGTGCTAACC
>JADLDX010000424.1 GCA_020846515.1 Pirellulaceae bacterium | reverse complement strand
GGTCGCTGGTGCGTTACCAATTCCCAGGCAAGAAGTTGGTGGATGCGATGGTCGACTTGCCTTTCGCGTTACCGACGGCCGTGTCGGGCATCGCGCTGACGGCCATCTATTCTCAGAACGGATGGATAGGTCAGTTCTTGGAACCGCTGGGCATCAAGGCGGCATTTTCGCCGCTGGGGATCGTCATCGCGTTAACCTTCATCGGTTTGCCTTTTGTTGTGCGTACGCTTCAGCCGGCGATTGAAGATCTTCAGAAAGAGAATGAAGAGGCTGCGGCTAGCTTGGGCGCCAATCGGCTGTTGACCTTGCGCTATGTCATCTTACCGACTGTCCTGCCGGCTCTCCTAACGGGATTTGCGATGGCATTTGCCAGGGCCTTAGGTGAATATGGTTCAGTCGTTTTCATATCGGGCAACATGCCGATGAAAACGGAGATCACCTCGCTGTTGATCATTACCAAACTGGAACAGTACGACACGGCCGGTGCTACGGCGATCGCGATTGTCATGCTGGTCGCTTCGTTTGTGATGTTGTTCACCATCAATATGCTGCAGTGGTGGAGCGGCCAGCGTCAGCGAGGTGTCGCATGAGCCAAGCCATTTCCAATACCAAAAAAGTCGCTCAGGCTCCGAAATTGTATGCGAGCGCGGCGAAAATTCGCGGCGCCACGGATGAACCCACGTGGGTGAAGTACTTGCTGATTGCTACGACGATTGGCTTTCTGACTCTGTTCTTGTTTGTGCCGCTAGTCGCTGTCTTCGTCGAAGCGTTCCGTAAAGGCGTGGGAGCCTATTTGGCGAGTTTCTCCGATTCGTCTGCGATTGCGGCTATCAAGCTGACGTTGATCACCGCCGGCATCGCTGTGCCACTCAACCTGGTGTTTGGCCTGGCAGCTGCCTGGGCGATTGCCAAGTTTGAATTCTTGGGCAAGAGTTTTCTGATCACGTTGATAGACTTGCCTTTCGCCGTATCACCGGTGATCTCTGGTCTGATCTACGTGTTGCTGTTTGGCATGCAAGGCTGGCTAGGACCATGGCTCGAGTCGCAGGATATCCAGATTATCTTCGCGGTACCCGGAATTGTGCTGGCTACGATCTTTGTCACTTTTCCTTTCGTGGCCCGCGAGATTATTCCGCTTATGCAGGAGCAGGGCACTGAAGAAGAACAGGCAGCCATCACGCTGGGGGCCAGCGGCTGGCAAGCGTTTTGGTATGTCACGCTCCCCAATGTTCGCTGGGCGCTGCTCTACGGAGTCATTCTCTGTAATGCGCGGGCTATGGGTGAGTTTGGTGCGGTTTCGGTCGTGTCCGGACACGTGCGCGGCCAGACCAACACGATCCCGCTGCACGTCGAGATTCTTTACAACGAATACAACTTTGTGGCCGCCTTCGCCGTCGCATCGCTGTTGGCCCTATTGGCACTGGTCACCTTGGCTGCCAAGAGCATTGTCGAGGCACGCATTCATTCATCAACTCCCGAGTCACTTGAGCCGACACCGGCAGAGGTTTCAGCATAATGAGTATCGAAGTCAAGCACTTGTCGAAGACGTTCGGAAAGTTCGCTGCGCTACGTGATGTTAGTTTGCGAGTCAATGACGGTGAACTGGTGGCGCTGCTCGGCCCGTCTGGCTCAGGGAAAACAACGCTGCTGCGCATCATTGCTGGACTGGAAACGCCCGATCCAAATCCTGAGTGTGAAATACTGTTTCATGATTCTAGCGTCACTGGTGATCCCGTTGGTAAGCGTGGTGTTGGATTCGTGTTTCAGCATTATGCGTTATTTCGCCACATGTCGGTGTTTGACAATATCGCCTTTGGATTGAAAGTGCGCCCGCGCAGCCAGCGGCCAGCCAAGAACGAGATTCGTGATCGCGTCAACAGGTTGCTGAAGTTGATTCAACTGGAGGGCTTTGGCAACCGCTATCCATCCCAATTGTCCGGTGGGCAGCGGCAACGCGTAGCGCTGGCGCGAGCCATTGCCGTGGAACCGCAGGTGCTGCTGCTGGACGAGCCCTTCGGCGCCTTGGATGCCCAAGTGCGAAAGGGACTGCGGGACTGGTTGCGAAGACTGCATGACGAAATCCATTTAACCAGTGTGCTGGTGACTCATGATCAAGAGGAAGCACTGGAAGTTGCCGATCGGGTGGTCGTAATGAATCAGTCGAAGATCGAACAAGTGGGGACACCGGAGGAGGTGTTCCATCACCCAGCCAACCAGTTCGTGATGGAATTTCTCGGCCAGGTCAACATCTTTCATTGCCGGGTGAAAGAAGGCAAGGCATCGCTTGGCGAACTGACTTTTGAGTATCCGCAGTACGACGGCATGCACGAAAAGGATGCTGCGGTTTACATGCGGCCGCATGAGCTTGACATACAAAAGACGTCGGGAGGTGCGGCAGGGTTAACAGCCCAGGTCGCGCGGCTTAATCCAGCCGGAGCCATTGCCCGCGTGCATCTAACGTTAGCTAGCGGCGATGGAATTCAAGTAGATGTAAGCCAAGAACGCTTTCGCGAGCTAGGCCTAAGCGTGGGTGACACCGTATTCGTCTACCCGAAGAATGCTCGAATTTTCATTCCAGACTATGCAATCTAGTTCATAACGTCCGCCATTTTACCGAAACAAGGAGTAGGCTCGTGAGCGATTCCGATGATGCGAAATCCAATACACCCAATCGACAACGGGAAGTCACCGACGTTGAATTGGACCTGATTCGGCAATCTTTGCGAGGACTGCTGTTCGGGTCCGTTTCCATCGTGATTCAAGATGGAGTGATCGTGCAAATCGATCGAACCGAGAAGCGTCGGTTGCGTGGAAACGATGCCGGCAACTCGTTCCCTTCGCGACGCTGAGTATGTGGTTCAAGATGGGTTGAGTGGGGTAGTTGTAAAAGTATTCAAAGTCGCTATTTTAACTTTTGCTGACCAGACTCCTGGAGGCACTGCGGTGAAGAGCACAGCCAAGATTGGCTGGGAATTCCCGGTTGCCCGGGGAAGCTCCTTACCCGCATTTTTGCAGAACGGCAAAAATTCCAAGGGAGTGTAGCATGGTCGCACATCTGCAGGCGCAGAAGATCTTCGATAGCATTTCGGATTGTGTAGGTGGTACACCTCTCATCCGTCTGAATCGTTTTGCGCAAGGCGCGGGGGCGTCGATAATCGCCAAGCTTGAGAACTTCAATCCACTTTGGAGTGTCAAGGATCGGATTGGTAAAGCGATGATCGAGTCGGCTGAGCGGGAGGGGAAGATCCATGCTGACACGATTGTGATCGAGCCCACCAGCGGAAACACAGGTATAGCGTTAGCCTATATATGCGCCGCGCGTGGTTACCGTCTGCAAGTCACGATGCCTGAGAGTATGAGTTTGGAACGGCGGCGTTTGATTCGCGCCTTTGGGGCTGAGATCATTCTCACACCCGCGATGAATGGCATGACGGGAGCCGTAACACGGGCCGAGGAGATCGTTAGGAGCGACCCAGCCCGTTACTTCATGCCGCAGCAATTCAAGAATTTGGCCAACCCTGAAGTGCATCGGCAGACAACCGCCGAAGAAATCTGGCGCGATACGGGCGGGCAGGTGGACATATTCGTGGCTGGCGTGGGTACAGGTGGGACGATTACCGGTGTTGGCGAAGTATTGAAGTCTCGCAATCCCGCTGTAAAGATTGTGGCCGTCGAGCCAGCAGCCAGCCCCGTCATTTCTCAGCACTTAAGTGGCCAGCCCATTAAGTCCGGTAGACATGCTATCCAGGGAATCGGAGCAGGCTTTATCCCGCCGATCTTGAATACAAACATCATCGATGAAGTCATCACGGTGGCAGACGAACATGCCATGGAAACGACGCGTCAGCTTGCCAAGCTGGAAGGCTTCATGTGTGGCATCAGTTGCGGAGCCGCCGCTTGGGCCGCCTGGCAACTCGCCAAACGGCCTGACAACGCGAACAAATCCATCGTGGTGATATTGCCGGATCTGGGCGAACGCTATCTGTCGACTGCCCTATTTCCTGAATAGCCGATGCCTCAATAGGCGAGCGGTGGTTCCGAAATTGGGACCACCGTTCCAGCTGTCGCATCTTCTCACGGCCTTCATTTCATTCAGCTTCTTCTAAACGCTTGATCAAAATTCGAACGAGGATCCCATGCCAGACGAAAATCTATTGCAGCGCAGCGTAACGACAACAGTTGCGCGCAATCTAACGCACACGACCAAAACTGCTCCGAAGATGATGTCCATCACGCCGCGGTGGCTGATCAGCCTTCTGCCCTGGACACAAGTCGATGGTGGTATTTATCGAGTCAATCGAACTAAAGTCGAACTGTCCAAAGCGGAACGAATTTGGGTTGATCTGACCGGGGGGCAAACAAGTTTCTCGCCCGATG
>JADLDX010000423.1 GCA_020846515.1 Pirellulaceae bacterium | reverse complement strand
CTGTCGATTTCAGAAATCGGTCCCGCCTCAAATCCATCGATTCAGGCGGCTCCTAGCTTCTTGACGGTGTTCAATATTCCTGGGCGCCCAATTCTTGACAAGCCTAAGAACTTGAGTTTCGACGTGGCAACGGCCAGCAAGCCAGAAGCTCGAGTTGCCGAGGGCGAAAACGAACGCTTGTTCAAGTAGGCTTTACGCAACCAGTTCAGTTGAGGAGCTCCCGTCGACTCGCAGTCAGCAGAATCGGGCAACTTCACCGCAGTCAATGATTTTTGGCTCACTGATCGCCATCAACTGGTTCGCTACCAACTGGTTACTAGGCTCTGCCCAGTAACCAAGTTGTTTTACTGCCTCACTCTCGAGATCTTTATCTTTTACCGTGACAAACCAGAGACTCGTATCGAGATCGAAACGAATACCGCCCCAACGTCCGAGCTTGTCGTCTCTCAAGACAAACGGCACTGGATTTGTAGCAATATCCGAAATGTCAGCAATCAGCGCCAATATGAGTTCGCTTTTGCCCTGGTCCTCCGGTCTGTTTTGGCTTCATTTCGAAGGCAGCAAGGATTCGATCGTCTGTTCAAGCACCAAGCGATGCGGAAGTGCTACGGCGAGCCTTCCCTGGACGTCGAACAGGTACAAGCTTGGATAGGAGGGACCTCGAAAACTTCGCTCCAGCTCAGTGTTTTGGTCGATAATACAATGCCACGGCAGTGGATGTTCCGCAATATACTTGTCAGCGGTCTCGGCCCCTTGCGAAGAATGCACGCTTAGAATTTCGAAGCCTCTGCCGTGGTACTTTTCGTAGAGTCGCTCCAATTCGGGCACATAGGCCAAACATGGCCCGCACCACGTACCCCAGAACTCCACGAGACATAGCTTTCCATGCGACCAGCCCTCAACATCCTTTAACAAATGGCTCGGGAATATCTCAGCTACCGTACGTCCCTCGAGCTCGTCGACACGCGCCCGGCCATCCACGGGCAACCATCTAAGGAGTCCATCGCTACCTTCTGCGATTTTACCGAGACTTAAGTTAAGTGGACCGATTTCCAAATACTTCTGATCGCTGAATCGCTCTCGCAATCGGGTTATTGCTTGCTGATCGATGCGATCTGATTCAATGGAGAGATATTTGAGTCGAGGCAATGCGGCAAGTTCAATAACCGCCGATTCCGTGAGGAACCCACCAACCTGCAATGATTCTAGATTCTTGAGGCGTGCCAATTTCTTGATACCAGAGTCTGTCATCAAGCAGTTTTGACGGCACGACAAGCGCTTTAACTCCCTCGAATCCTCGAGCGCGGTCGCCAAGTAATCATCACAAAGACAGTTCTCAACTTCGAGCGATCGAAGGGACGGCAAACTCGCAATGGTCGCCAGGTCAACACGATCAAAGGTCTGCAACGAAACTTCCACATAACTCAAATTTGGAATTCTGCTAAGTACATCGAGTCGTCGTGGCCGCCGTTTCGAGCCAATTTGTAGACGATTGAGTTTCGACAATGAAGCTGGCCAGTCAAGAAACTCTCCATTGAATAGCTCAACGTCCAGACCTACAGACACTAGCTGCTTGGACCGAGCGATAGCCGCACCAAGCTCGGAACTCAGCTCTATGTTCGCCAGGCGAAGCCGTCTTAGATCTGGGTTCATTCGCACCGCATTGGCCAGCAAGTCTTCGTTGGCCGTCCGATCAAGACCTGCGATATGCAACTCAGAGTATTGACCACGCGAAGCAATACGCGCCAATTGTTCGGCGGTTGCGTTTTGCAATTGAGGCAGTTCGCGAATCTTGTCCATTTGAAGCAACTTTGCCATAAACTTAGAATGCAATTCGGCATCAAAGGGGCGAGTAAACGAAATGCTCTCCAGGTAACTGAGTTCCGATAACCCTTCCAAGAAAGTTTCACTGACTACCGTTGACCCCTGCACTCGGAGAGCACGCAGATGCGGTAGACTCGCAAACACTCGCACCAACTCTGAATTCAATGTTCCGCTGTTCAATACGATTAGTTCGACATGCTTCAGTTGTGCGATGAGTTCCAGCTCTCGCTGCGCGACATCTTTTTCGATCGAAAGCCCAATGCCGACCAGCCGCTTAATGTTGCCGAGAACCGCCAACGTTTCTTCGGCACGCTCGTCTAGTATTGACTCGAGGAATAGCGATCCTCGGTGATGGCTGAACATCCGCAATTCCTCCACACTCAAACGCAAACCGCTTGGCATAGACTGTATGGCTGGACATTTGGCGAGCCAGGGCAGCATAATTCGACTGGACTCACGGCTATTTTCCGAACGAATAGACACCTTCTGTAGTTTGGGAGCCCCATTCAGAATTGCGGTGTCGATTTTGCCCAGCTTGCAGTCGACGCAAACCAACTCACGCAGAGACGTCAACGTTTCTAGTCGTTTCAAAAACGCTGTCGATAATTCGGCACCATGGATCTCTAAACGATCAACTCCTTTTTCCGATAGCGCTTCAATGGCCCTCAGGTAGTCGCCTTGAGCGGTAATGCCGATGCTCACGATGCTGTTCTCAGGCACATCGACAACTCCATGAGTAACCGATATGGGGCGGCCTTCGGTCGCAAAGTAAAGGAAGCCGGTCATGTACTCTGCTGGCTCGGGTTGATCGAAGAGCGAAACCGTAACCGCTTCAAAGTTTTTGGGGAGGATCAACTGGCGATCTTCTGCCGGAGCGACTGCGCCACACAACAGGCTACAGAGCAGCGCCGCAAATGTTATTAAATTGTGAACTGGCAACGCTGGTCTCCGTCTTGCTAGCTTGGTCACGGGGTTCGCTGACGCGATTGCCATTTTACTGCAAATGCACTTGAAGTATCTAAGTGTCCCCAGGCTCCCCGTGCAGGCCTTCCAGTTTGAGCTAGCAATCAACGACTGCCTGTAAGTTGCTAGCATAAAGGCTTGATTGCCTGTGTCCCCGTGCCGTCTCCTCGTGCCTTTGTCAGTCGTCGATCGCTCCCGCGATCGAAACGGGGCCGCCGATAATGCAAGCATTACCCAGCGTGCAAAAGTGCCGGGGACACAAAAGTGCCGGGGACACAGACAATCGTTAAGTGCTAGCATAAAAGCATGATTGCCGGTGTCCCCAGTTCCCGGTGAGAATGCTAGTATTAGCCAGGGTAGCAAGTGGCTGTGTCCCCGTGTCGTCCGATCAAACGGAAGCCGCCGATAATGCTAGCATTATCTAGGGTAGCGCGTGCTAAAGGCATGGGGACACAGACAAAGTACGTTTGTGCTAGCAATAAACGATTGCGTGTGTCCCCGGGTGTCCTGCCCGGGTGTCCTGTGCCGCACATGCTTGGGTAAGTCGAGGCCGGCCCCCTCCCCGACTGAGCTGCCGCCAGTCGACCCTCCCGCTGCTACGCAGCAGGAGGGTTAGTTCGCCCAATTTATGCTAGCATTAACCTTTTGCTAGCATTGATCTTTGCCGATTGAGGCGTTCGGGCTGTTGAGTTTGTCCGAGTTGCTGCCGCACGCAACTCTCGCCGCGGCAAGTTGGCCAAAAAATTTTCGGAATTGACCACCTGAGGGACCAAAGGTGTCGACAGGGGAATGACAACCAATGCTCACTGGGGCAAGGCGGCACTGGGCGGGTTAGCAGGGAGAGGCAGTCGACATGACGATCGCACTAAGATCCAAGAGCGCGCCAGGGGCCAAAATTGCCCCAGCGTTGCAGCTCCCTCAAGGCCCAACCGGTCCGGCCCGTGGCGCTATCCAGTCACTCTCGCCACGAGCAAAACTGCGCACGCTAGCATTGCCCTTTGAGACCGAAGGTTCGGCCCAAACGCAAGCGGCTGAGCCAACAGTTGCCCCAGGCCCAGCCACGACAGCTACTGCCACCACAGTTGCCACAGCCACCCAAGCTCAACAAGCCTTAGTGGCCGAGTTATCGCGCGATGTCAAACGCATCGAAGTGGCTGGCCGCGTCTCACCCAGCCAACTCGGACGCCGTGGGTCGCTGTTCAGCACCGGCTGTAGTACGTTGGATAAGTGCTTGCCCGGTGGCGGTTATGAATCGGGCACCGTGGTGGAATACTTGCAGACCTGTGCAGGCAGCGGAGCGACCACGTTAGCCTTGGCCGCCGCGCGCGAAGCCTTAAACGCGACGGAGCGTTTTTGCCTGATCGTCGATTGGCGTCAACAATTTTATCCGCCCGCCGCGGCGGCTTTGGGGATCGATTTAAAACGCGTGGTGATCGTGCGGCCTCATTCACTGGCAGACCGTTTATGGGCCATCGATCAAGCCCTACGTTCACCAGCCATCGTCGCCGTGATCGCAGAGGTCGAGCACTTGGATGACCGCGCCGCCCGACGACTGCAACTGGCCGCCCAGCGCGGTGGCGGACTAGGCTTGCTGGTGCGCGGCGCAGGCCGCAGTTTGCAGCCCAGCTGGGCGGAAGTCCAATGGCTGGTACGGCCAATGCCCCAACATCCAGTAGCTCAACAGCCACTCGCCCAACATCCAGTGGTCAAGCATTCAGCCATCCAGCACAGCGGGGCCAGCCCAAAAGCAACTGGGGCATTCGCCACCTCCTCCATCTCGCCGCCAACTTCCACTTCGCCGCCGGTTCACCGGCAACTGCAATTGGAGTTGATGCGTGCGCGCGGGGGCCAGAGTGGTACGCGCGTTTGTGTGCAAATCAATAGTGCCAACGGTCGCGTCGAACCGGCTGTCGCCGCCACGGCCGCTTTGGCACGCACCTTGGCCCAGCCGCGCCGGCCAAATTCTACGAAGCAGCCCGACGGTTTTTCTTGCGCCAGTGCACAAAATCGGTAGTCGTGCGGGGCATTACCTGCCGCGCCCCACCTTGTACAAAAGGCGGTCTGCGGTCATCCTGTTCGGGTCGCGGTTTGGCGCTTTATTTCCGCCCCTGAAAAGCAGATAACTTCCCATGAGTGGACTATTCAGCCTCGAAAACGATGTAGCCGTAGTCATTGGTGGCACAGGTGGCTTGGGTGGGGCTATGGCCGACGCCTTAGCCGGTCAAGGCGCTAAGGTGGCTGTAGTTGGACGCAGCGCCGAGCGTGGAGCAGAGCGCGTAGCCGCCATCGAAAAGGCGGGAGGCGTCGCTTTCTTTCAATCAGCTGATGCTTTGGAACATGCCTCCCTGGTCGCCGCCCGCGATCAAATCGAAGCTCAACTGGGACCAGTCAGCATCCTGGTCAACGCCGCCGGCGGGAACAAACCCGAAGCCACTTTGCCACCGGGCAGCGATTTCTGCAAACTGCCTTTGGATGCCTGGCGCGAAGTCTTCGATCTCAATCTCGTCGGCGGAGTGCTGCTGCCCAGCCAGGTCTTCGGCGCCAAGATGGTCGCGCGTCAACGCGGCAGCATCATCAATATTGCTTCGATGAGCGGCATGATTCCCTTGTCGCGCGTGGTCGCTTATTCAGCCGCCAAAGCGGCCGTCATTAACCTGACTCAATTCTTGGCTCGCGAATGGGCACCGTTTCGCGTACGCGTGAACGCGATCAGCCCCGGTTTCTTCCCTGCCGAACAGAATCGAGCCTTGCTGTTTAATGCTGACGGTTCCTTGTCGGCCCGCGGTAGCCAGATTATTGGTCACACACCTATGGCACGCTTTGGTGCGCCCAAAGAATTGTCTGGGGCGGTCGCCTGGCTGGCCGCTGAAGCGGCCTCCTCGTTTGTCACTGGCCAAAACATCGTGGTCGACGGCGGCTTTTCGGCCACGACGATCTAACCGGCTGTCCAAAACCAATACCTGATTTTCCAACTTTCAAAGAACATTTACAGAGAACCTCCCACTATGGCCCAATTGAACATTCGCAAGGATAACTGCCAACTCGATTTTCTATCGCTGGGAGCACTCGTCCATCGCCTTGATCCAGGCATCATTCCGTTTCGCAAAGCCCGCTCGTTCGAAGTGCACGTCTCTGGGGGCGAGTACAACGTGGCAGCCAACCTGGCCGATTGCTTCGGCTTGAAGACTGGTGTGACCACAGCCATGGTCGACTATGGAGTCGGTGAGATTGTGCAGCGAGTTGTGCGTGAGATGGGCGTACGTCCATTTTACAAATGGTTCGAACACGATGGTGTGCGCGGGCCGAACATCGCCACCGTTTACAGTGATCGCGGTCAAGGCGTGCGCGCACCGGTGGTGTTCTACAATCGCGCTAACGAGGCCGGCGCGATGCTCAAGCCTGGCGATTTCAACTGGGATGAGATCTTCGGTCTGGGTGTGCGTTGGTTCCACTCCGGCGGTATCTTCGCCGCTTTGTCGCCAACCACCTCTGAGCTGATCCTGGAAGGTATGCGCGCCGCTACCAAAGCTGGCGCTATCACCTCGTTCGACTTGAACTATCGCGCTAAGCTCTGGAAGACCATCGGCAGTGAAGAGAAGGGACAAGAAATGTGCCGGCGCATCGCAGCCGAATGCGATGTGCTGATCGGTAACGAAGAAGATCTACAAAAGGGCTTGGGGATCAAAGGCCAAGATGTGGAATCCAAGTCGAAGCTGGACCCGAACGCCTTCTTTGGCATGATCGAAAACGTGGTTGAAAAGTTCCCACGCGTTAAATTGGTGGCTACCACGCTCCGCGAAGTGCATTCGACCAACCGACATGAATGGGCCGCTGTGGTTTGGTACGACGGTAAGCGTTATGTCAGCCCCACCTGCAATCTAGACGTCATCTGCCGCATCGGCGGTGGCGACGGCTTTGCATCCGGCTTGATCTACGGCATGTTGGCCGGAAAAGATCCTGAGCAGGCTCTGCGCTTGGGCTGGGCTCATGGTGCCCTGTTAACTACATTCCCGGGCGACACCACGATGGCCAAACTGGCCGAAGTCGAAGCTTTCGCCAAAGGCGGCACGGCCCGCGTGCAACGCTAGTCGCCGGTTCAAGACTAAAGATACTTTACTACAGATACTTTTTAATCCATGGACTGATCAGACGTTTTACGCGCGCTTCGCGGAGAACGTCTTGGTCGACATCGTTGGTACGCGCGTCGAATCCTATCAAGGGCTCGTCACGACTGACCGGTCGAGCCCGTACGAGGTGCTGCGCGATTTGGCGGGTCAAGTCGTCAGCGAAACCCGTATCATCAATGAGCATGGCTGTCTCTGAGTTTCGCGTCTCCGACAGCATGTCAAAATTGTAACTGCCCACCATCGATCGATAGCCGTCAATCACCAGAGACTTGGCGTGCAGATGCCGCGCACCTTTGGTCTCCCATAACTGAATACCTGCTGATAACAACAAGTGCCGTTCATTGGCATATTGGGCGTGTGTGATCATTCGATCGGCCGTTTCCAACGAGTTGGTTAACACACAGACATCGACGCCTCGATCAGTCAGTTCGGCCAAGCGCCGACGCAGATCCTTAGATAAGACGAGATACGGCGTCTCCAATAGAACGCTAGTCTTGGCCGCAGAGATAGCTCGCGATAACTGCTGGGCAATGGCCGCGGGACAATCCTTCGGATTCTCCGGCACATCATGCAAAAAGCGAACGCAGGACAACTGATGAACGGTTTCCCCTGTGCATGCAAGCGATTGCAGTTGGGAGGTATGGTGGTCGAAGGGCAGGGGAGTAGCCCACGCCTGGTCCAGTAAGCGGGCCGCACAGTTTCGCGCCGCATCAGGCGACATTTTGTTCAAATGCGAAAGTTGTTGGGCATCGATTGTCTTTCGCTTTTCAGTGCGATCCAGAGATGGTGGACCACTCGTATCGGCATTCCAACGCTGAAGAAAATAGTGACGTACAACTTTCGCTATAGGCCCATCGACATATACTTCGCGATCGATCCGGTTCTTCTCAGCACGTTCGACATCGATCATAGCCTGGTTAGCCAGCCCATAATAATCGGCGCGCACATTGCGACCACCGATAATCAAACGCTGACCATCAACGACCAACAATTTATCGTGCATGCGCTGGCGGCCGAGTTCCAAGCGGTAACGCGCGTCAGGCATATGTTCGCGAATAGCCACGCCTTGCTCGACCAGATGCTTCATCATGGGTTTGGGAATCAGGTTGTTGCGCCCATGACCGTCGACCATCAGTTTGACACAGACTCCACGCTGGGCCGCCGCGCGCAAGCCGGACAGAATCCGCAGAGCCACCGGATCATCGCCTATCTCATAGGCCGACAGCAGCACTTCGTGATCGGCCGAGTCGACTAGTTCCAGCCGCTGCTGAAGTGATGTGGAATCATGATAGAGCAACCGAGCCTGATGATTGTCGGTGTACTGCTGCTCTACTGGCAGTTGATTAGGCAGTTGATTGGCTGGTGGTACTGAGACTGCGTCGGGCGCAAGTTGTGAAGGCTCACCGCCATACAGACGCGAGCGGTTGGATGTGACCGGCAAGGTTTGCCACGCCCAACAACCGAGCATGACGCCGCTACGAACCAGAAAGGCTCGCCGGTCGTAACGCCGCCTCGAAGGAACAGGCGGTAAATCGGGTTGAGTGCGTCCGAATTCCATGGAGAGCATTCATCTGTCGCGCGGTTATCCGTCACCGGGCGTGGCTGCGATACGTGCAGTCCGCTATCTCGCTTGGCACTTTGCCTTGGCTTACAGCCTGACATAAAGCGTGGCATTTAGTCGCCCACGCCTTTGTATCGGACAAACCCCAACATAAGAATGGACTAACTAACCGGTCCGCGCTGGGCGATACAAGCATTAATCTCGGCGAGCGTTTCAGGGGGCAACGTCAGCTTCATCGCGCCCGCATTATCGATAATTTGTGCCGGTCGTTTGGCCCCGCATAGCGCAACCGTTATGTCTGGTTGAGCTAAAGTCCACGCAATCACCAATTGCGACACACTGCTACCAACCTGACCGGCGATGCGTCTGAGTTGATCGACTAGATCTTGATTGCGTTGCCAGGATTCGCCGCGAAAAATATCGTAGTTCAAGCGCCGGTCGCGAGGGTCGAATTGGTGATCGCGACTGAGATGGCCAGCTAACAGACCTTTCATCAGTACCCAGTAGCAGACCAGGGCGATGTTTTGTTGGTGACAAAAAGTACGCAGTTCAGTGACCGCCGACTGCTGCAGCATGTTGAAGTAAGGCTGGATGGCAATCACTGGGCAGACGGCGTGGAAGGCTTGTGCTTGAGACAACGTGACATTTGATACGGCCGCGTAGCGCGCCCAACCACGCTTAAGTACTTCACTGACGGCGGCCGCCGATTCTTCGATGGGCGTAGTTCCGTCGGGCGCATGTAAGTACATCACGTCCAAATAATCGGTGCCGAGTCGCTGCAGTATCTGCTCCGTATGCTTCAGGATGGTGGCGCGAGTTGCATCCAACACTCGCTCACGTCCAGCGTTCCAATGCATGCCAACTTTGCTGGCCAACACGGCCTGCTGTCGGCGGCCTTGCAAGGCCTGGCGGAGAATGGCGTCGCTTTGGCCTTCATAACCGTAGGAATACGCGGTATCGAAGAAGTTGATACCGGCATCAAGCGCCGCTTGAACCGTGGACACACTATCAGCGGCGGAGTCAACGATGGACGTAATCCCAGCGATTGGCCAAAGGCCCAAGCCTACCGGGCTGACCAGCAAGTCGCTGTTGCCTAATTGACGTAGTGTCATGGCGTCGGTCGCGCGGCAGGGGGCCGAGCTGCCGGTGTGTACAGACAACAATTGGCCGGGCAAACATCATGACTGGGTCCGTAACTGCCCAGGTAGGGACGTTCACTGCGCTCGTATAAGCGTTCTTCGATCAGGTCTACGATCATGCGCACAAAGGCTGGATGCACACCGACGGTCGGAACTCGCACGCACTCAATGCCCAGCTTCTGACACAGATCTGCAGCTTCGGTATCGAGATCATAAAGCACCTCCATATGATCGGAGATGAAACCCAAGGGCACGATGGCCAAAGCCTTGAGGCCTTGCTGTTTGAGTTCGGCGATGCGGTCACAAACATCCGGTTCCAACCAGGGCTGAGTGGGCGGACCACTACGGCTTTGGAACACCAACTCCCACGAAGGGGCGCCCACGCTTTCAGCGATCAATGCGGCCGACGCGTTCAATTGCTCGACATATCGACAATTGTCCGCCATACCCATCGGAATGCTGTGCGCCGTAAAGAGCACCGTGGCTGCTTTCGGGTCGCTCAAGCTGGCCATTGCCGTTTGGAGCAAATCGCTTTGCGCGCTGATGAACTCGGGATGATTAAAGCCCATGCGGACCTTTTGTACTTGCGGTGCGTCCGGACCAACTTCGGCCTGCGCGGCCGCAATGTTTTCCCGATACTGACGACAACCAGAGTAGCTGCTGAAAATACTGGTAAAAAATGCCAGTGCGCGGCGATGGCCCTTGGCAGCCATCTGACGGAGCGTATCGGGCAACATCGGATGCCAATTGCGGTTGCCCCAATACAACGGCAATTCAACACCGCGAGCTTTCAGCTCAATTTCCAGAGCAGCCATAAGGGCCCGGTTCTGTTTATTAATCGGGCTAACGCCATCAAAGTGGTAGTAATGCTCCGCCACTTCCAACATGCGTTCCCGCGGCACATTCTTGCCCCGCAAAACGTTTTCCAGGAAAGGCATGACATCGTCTCGCCCTTCTGGTCCACCAAAGGAGACTAACAGCAAGCTATCGAATTGCGGTTCGGCCATGAAATACTACTCGCCTATCCAGAGATAAATGGTTGATCAGTCAACATATGATAGGCGGGCGTCAAGGGGCAAGGGGTGCTGGTAGCCACCCGTCGCCAGACGGTGGTCTCTTCTGGTAGCCACCCGTCGCCAGACGGTGGATTCTTCTGGAGGCGAAATCCACCGCTTGGCAGTAGTGGCTACCAGTGGCTACCAGCCGAGGGCTATTGCACGCTGAGCATGGCGATTTGGTTTCCACGGCGCAGCATGATCCGTAAACCTCGAGCATTTTTGATGGCATTGCGCAGTTGAGTGGGGTCGGATACGTCCTTGCCATTGACCTTCATGATGATATCCCCAGGCTCGATCTGAAACTCGGCGCCTTTCCCGTCTCGGTTGACTTTGGTAACCACGACGCCACCATCCTGTTCATCAACGCCGAGCTTCTTGGCCAACGTCGCGGTGAGCTTGCTGGCTTCGATGCCCCATTCCGGGATTTCCATGTTGCCGCTCAGTTGCAACATTTTGGCTTCAGTCTGCTCTTCGACGCGCACGGCCAGTTCGACCTCTTTGCCGCCGCGAAAGACGGTCATGTTGATAATCTGGCCAACCGGAGTCAACGCGACGCGCATGCGCAGGGCTGCGTAATCGCGAAGTGGTTTACCGTCCAGCTGCACGACGATGTCGCCCTTTCGAATTCCGGCCTTGGCCGCCGGACCTTCGGGCAACACATCTTGGATGATGGCTCCGCTGAGGTATTTATTGGGCAGCTTGGATTCGCGAGCAGAGTCTAGGGTCAGGTTCTCCAAGCTGGCCCCGATGAAACCGCGGACGATGCGACCGTTGGCAATGATGCTGTCCATGATTTGTTTGGCCATACTGCTCGGAATAGCAAAGCCGACGCCTGCATTGCTACCAGTACGCGAGTTGATGGCTGTGTTGATGCCGATCACTTCACCGCGTAGGTTTACCAAAGGACCACCGCTGTTACCTGGATTGATGGCGGCATCGGTTTGAAGAAAATCTTCGTAATCGAGAATTTCAACACTACGATTCAGAGCGCTAATGATCCCTGCAGTGACCGTTTGATCCAGCTCAAAAGGACTACCCACCGCAATCACCCAATCACCAACGTCCATGAGCGACGAATCGCCCAGCTTGGCTGGCACCAGTTCTTGCGCATCGATCTTAACGACAGCTACGTCGCTGCGATCGTCCGTACCGACAACTTTGCCATCAAACCTACGGCCATCGCTGAGCTGAACCTCCAGCTCATCGGCCTCTTGGACGACATGGTTATTGGTGAGGATGTAGCCATCTTTGCTGACGATGAAACCTGAGCCAACACCGGCTTGTTTGAGCTCGCCCTCCTTACCCATTGGCTCTTCTGGGGCTTCGCCAAAGAACTGATCGTCAAAGAAGAAGGGAAATCCCTGTGGCACATTGGGCCGAGCGCCACGACTGCGGACACGAGCTTTGACCAACGCGTTGATCCGGACGACGGACGGTTTCACGGCTCGAGCCGCGGTCCGAAATGCACTCGAGAGTTGCTCTGCGCCAGCAATGGACTGTTCCTGCGCCGCGGCGCTTTCGGCCGTTTGCTGAGCGTACGCCTGTGTGGTGCCAGATGGTTCGGGATCGGGCCACAGGTTTAGCCCGACCAACATGGCTAGACCACCTACCAACACGACGCCGATGAGCTTGCGATGCATATCCATATCGATTTCCCCCGCGGTAGCAAATGGATAGTGGAGCTAACTGAACCCTATTTTTACACGACACCCAGTTGGAGTGAAGCCACCTGATGCGTAGTTCGCGCGGGTCAAGCTCCCACGCAAGACACTTTCCTCGGTCGGCCAAGGGACGCAATATCTGCGGTGAATTTGGGGCAAAACCCTTCACTTTGTGTGCCAACCAATTACCCTACAGAATGCAAAGAAAGATTTCTGCCGATTTCCAGCGAGTGACTCCTCCAGTAGTCTTCCTCCAGTAATCTATTGGTGTGGAATATCGGCTTTTCCAATACTTGGGAGCCTAGGTATGTCATTACAGTTCAAGTTGGTCGGTTGCGTCCTGGCTGTTGCAGCCTCGGGCCTGTTGGTCCCAAGCACCTCTGTGGCTCAGGATGAACCGATCGCAGTGGCCGCTCCGATTGCCGAATCAGCAGCCAAAGAGTCAGCCAAAGAAACCCCCGCTACCGCGACCGGACAGGATGTTGCCCAAGCCGAGGCCAGCGACAAACGCGTGCGGCCACTAACGGTCAGCGTTCAACTGCTGCGCAGCGACTTGATCATCACCGGGGCGCTGACCGATTCGACGCTACTGATGCTCAAGACCGCCTTCGGCGAAGCCAGCATCCCCCTGTCGGAAGTGGCCGGTGTGCGTTTCCCATCAGGACAAGACACCAGTACCACGCTGGTGATGCTCAACGGCGACTCGATCACCGGTGCCAGCGACGTCAAGGCGGTAACGGTGGAAACCGAATGGGGCAGTGCCAAGATCAACGGCGAGAACATCTCTTCGATGATGTTTGTGCCCGGCTTGGAATGGCAAAGTGTCAACGGCCTCAATGGCACACGCTGGTCGCTGACCGAAGCCAAAGCCAAGCCCACCGCACCCTCTAGCGGACCGGTCTTTGGTAACCAACCCGGTCAAGTAGGTCTCGGCCAGTCTGGCTCGTTGCTACCTCCGTCAAACCCTTCAAGCAGCAACTCGCCACGCGTAGTGTTCCCACGCAGTAACTAACCACGCCACGTAGGCGAGTCTCTCCGAGGCTGTGATTTTTTTGACCTGCCCATCTAGACAGTTTAAGCCAATGCGCTAAAAGGGTGGTAATGGAAATTCGCAGTAACAGGAGAGCCAAGCATGTCGGGTCTGGAAGGTCGTGCGGTACGT